>JBJSWM010001245.1:0-1514 GCA_046085865.1 Pirellulaceae bacterium | reverse complement strand
CAAGCGACAACTCGACGACGGAAGGATAATCTCCCATCAGATACATCCAGGGAGGGATCCCCTGATTCTGAAGGCTCATCAAGGGACCCACAGCGCACGGAATCCGTTGCCTGTTGCACCACTCGATCTTTTCCCCGGCTTCGCGGAGCCCTTTTTCCCATTGGCTGGACGAATCACCACCCCAGGGAACTTCGACGAACGCCAGATGGTTGTGAGCTTTCGTCAGATCGGCCAAAGGTTTCCAGTTCGTGGCGTTGCTGATTCGAAAGCCGATGACTGGAGCATTGGAAGCCTCGGGTGGGCGTTTGGGAGTCGAGGCCAGTGCCGTCATTTGTTCCATCAGCAACTGCTGGGCCTGAAGCGTCTGCTCGATCGATCGCTGCGCGTGCTGGGATGACTCCTTGGAAAACCTCGACGCGATGATGCAGTCGAGCAGGGCTTCGACGGCCAGTTCGATCTGCTGGTCGAAAGGCTTACCTGGATCGATCCCGAATGACTCCCATTCCGATGCGCGATTGCGGACGCGAACCAGCGTCCCGCGTGCCAGCTCCAAGGGAAGGTCATAGGGATCTAGCTGCACTCGCAGTGTTGCGGTCGAGAGGGCGACTGGACCTAGGGTTTGAGTTGGCCAAAGGATCGTCAGCTTCCCGGAGTCGCCCACTTCGCGACGGAGACTCAGCAGGTCCCCTTGCAGTTCGATTTGACAGGGCCAGGGAATTCCTTCCAAACTGGTCAGGTAGGCGACACGGGCAGCGCGCGATGCATCGTGGTCGATCCCTGCAAGAGAAAACTGGATCGTGTGCATGCGCGCCCCTTGCCGACCACCTTCTACCGACTCTGTTTTGTCTACCGCTTGGCAACTCCCCAAGCCGACTTTCTTAGTGTACGCTAAGCCTCCTCGGAATGGGGTGGTCGAACTGCGTCGTTGCTGGCGAATTGGTCGAGTCGCGAGTGGTGGGTTGGCGGCCATGGTTTGGGATCGGCGAGCCATTTTTGCAACAACATCCGCCAGGAGGATTGGATCATAGAAGGCATGAGGGCTATTCTTGAAACTCATCTTCCCTTCCCAAAGCGTCAAGGGAAGGTACGCGACGTCTACGATCTGGGCGATCGCCTGCTGATCGTCAGCACCGATCGGATCAGCGCCTTCGACTGGATTCTACCGACACCGATTCCAGACAAAGGACGTTTGCTGACCCAACTGAGTCTTTTTTGGTTTGAACAGTTGGGAGAAGCAAACCATCTGCTGGACCAGTCGTTACCGGACGAGGTGCTGAGATGCGATCCTGAGGGGGATCTAGAGGGTCGCAGCATGGTGGTCCGCAAGGCGGAGGTGATCCCATTTGAATGCGTGGTGCGGGGATACCTGGAGGGTTCCGGGTGGCGCGACTATCTGGCCACCGGTCGCGTCTGCGACTTACCCCTTCCTACCGGTCTTGTGCAGTGCGCTCAATTGCCAGAGCCACTGTTTACTCCTGCCACCAAAGCAGCCAGTGGGCACGATGAAAACGTCG
>JBJSWM010001244.1:0-6254 GCA_046085865.1 Pirellulaceae bacterium | reverse complement strand
TGTTAGATCGGTTTTTTACCCTCCCTCAGGGAGGGTCGCTGAGGAGGAACGACGAA
The DNA here is from genome assembly GCA_046085865.1 of Pirellulaceae bacterium. GTDB lineage: Bacteria > Planctomycetota > Planctomycetia > Pirellulales > Pirellulaceae > JBEISR01. Next base: position 6,198 of record JBJSWM010001244.1, on the reverse strand, counting down.
GCGGAGAGGGCTCGATCATTGCGAGGTTGAACCGGTAAGTTCTGAGGCGGTTTGCGACGACGGAAAAGACCCTCCCCGCTCGTTCCTCGCGACCCTCCCAAGGGGAGAGTGAAGTTGGACTGCGACTCCGCCAAGGTGGTGAAGTTGGATTGCGACTCTGCCAAGGGGAGGGTGAAGTTGGATTGCTTGCCGGCCGCTGGGGTGATTACGCGCTGTGGATCGCGCGTCGATCGACAGCCAGAGCAGCTTCATGAACCACCTCCGCGAGGGTTGGGTGGGCGTGGCAGAGTCTGGCGATGTCTTCCGAACTGGCGCCAAATTCGATGGCCGAGGCGGCTTCGGCGATTAGATCCCCCGCTCTGGCTCCGATGATGTGGACCCCCAAGACACGGTCGGTGGTTGCATCTGCCAGTATTTTGACTCGCCCTTCGATCTCCCCGATGGTACGGGCTCGTCCATTTGCTGCGTAAGGGCTTACACCCTTGCGATACTCGATCTTCTTCTCCGTCAACTGCTCTTCGGTTTGTCCGACCGAAGCAATCTCTGGATGGGTGTAGACGATTGCTGGGATGCAATCGTAATTGACGTGGCTCGCCTGGCCCGCCATTCTCTCCACGCAGACGACGGCTTCTTCCATCGCCTTGTGAGCCAACATAGCGCCGCAGATCAGATCCCCTACAGCGTAGATGCTGGGAACTCCAGTGCGGTAGTTGGCATCGACGGGGACGAAACCCCGTTTGTCGGTTTCAATGCCGCAGGATTCCAGTCCGATCCCTTGGTTCATCGGGACGCGACCGGTCGCCAGCAGGACGCGATCGCACTCGATTGGCTCGCTATCCTTGCAACGGACGACGCATCGATTCCCTTCCACCTTGGCCGATTCGACCCACTTGTTTAACAGGAACTGAATGCCCTGCTTCTCGAAACTGCGCATGGCGATTTGCGCCATTTCCTTGTCGATCCCTGGAAAGATTCGATCCATCGCTTCCAGCACGATCACTTCCGATCCTAGGCGGCGCCAGACACTTCCCAGTTCCATCCCGATGTATCCACCGCCGATCACCACCAATCGTTTGGGGACTTCTGGATACTTGAGGGCCGACGTGCTGTTGCCGATACGATCTCCATCCTCTTCGACTCCCCGCATCGAAGCGGGGCGGGAGCCAGTTGCTAAAAGGATGCGGGGTGCGCGAAACCGAACCGTCCCTTCCGAAGTCGTTACCTCGACCGTCGTAGGATCGATCAGTTTGCCCTTGCCGACGACCGCTTCGACCTGGTTCTTTTTCAGGAGCTGCTGGATTCCGGAGGTGAGCGTCGAGACGACTTGATCCTTGCGACGTAGCATGGCGGCTAGGTCCAAGCGAACGTCCGAGACGCCGATCCCATGCTGTGCCATCCCATGCTTGGCTTCCTCATAGAGATGGCTCGACTCCAACAACGCCTTGCTGGGGATACAGCCAACCCTGAGGCAGGTCCCACCGAACTGCTGATTCTCGTCGATGCAGACCACCTTCATCTTCAGCTGGGCAGCTCGGATCGCTCCCACGTAACCTGCAGGGCCACCACCAAGCACGATCAGATCCACTTCCCGAAGACTCATCTCAGATCCTGCCTTCTAAAATTTTTGGCTCATTCGCGGTTCCGTCACCCGCGGTATGGAAGATTATTTTCATGTGGCAGCCGTTCGCATTCCATTGCCGTCCCCACGTTGGGGAGGCGGCGCCGTGGCATGCGGGGAATTCGTCTGCCCTGTCGGGATCCCAACGTTTCCGGGTCTGCCATGGAATGCGGCGGCATTTGCGAACCGATCCGGGAGTCGCTCTCCCAATCTGTTCTCAACCATTCTAATCCGCCAAGGCATCCGCGGGACCGGGCAATCAGGTTAGATCGGTTGACCAGACATCGTCGCCAGCAGGACCCGGCTTCCGGCTCGATCCCGGTGCTCCCCAAGCACAATTCCCTGCCAAGTCCCCAGTGCCAGGGAGCCGTCGCGGATCGGGATGGTCAGATCGGTTCCAATCATCGCGCACAGGACATGAGCGGGCATGTCGTCGGGCCCTTCGTCATCGTGCTGGAATCGAAACTCCCTGGGCACCAGATGGTGGAAAAAATCTCTTAGGTCCAGTAGCACCCGAGGATCGGTGTTCTCGTTGAGCGATAGAGAGGCCGAGGTGTGCTGAAGCGATAGATGAAGCAACCCCACGGCGATGCCCGAGATCTCCGGGATCTGGCTTTCGACCTCCTCGGTGATCCAGTGGAATCCGAATGTTTTGGGTGGGATTTGAATGGTCTTGCTAAGCCACATTTCGGTTGAAGCCTAAAAAAAAGAAAAAAATTTTCCGCCCCTTCCGCCCCCAATTTCCACTTCCCTTGCCCACTGTGAGCCTGGGAAACTAAGGTTGGATCGATTTTTCACAGGCACACCGGTGATCCGAGAAATCCCCCTTGACGCATCGCCAAGGGAAAGCTTTCCCCCATTGGCGGCTTTTGAGCGTCGTATCCAGGTTCGTCGCTTGAATCGGCGCCAGTAGGGGCCACCTATTCTTCACGGCTTGCCCAGGCATCTTTTGCGTCGCATCGATGGCGGGGAACCTTCAGAGCCGCCCGAATTTCCTTGACTCATCCATCTCTCCGCCAATAATACCAAGTCTTCTGAGAGGGAGAGTTTGAGCTCTGGTCGTCCAAGGGCCAATTCGACACTTCCAGACAAAACGGTTGCTCCAGCAGGCTTGGATTCTCCGAATGTTTCGGAGTGCCTGATGCGATATAGGAAGGTCCGCTGGGATCGCCGATAGGATTCGGTGCATCGCGGGCTGCCACAGTGGTTCCTTGAGAGGGACCGACGCTTGAAGGGGGGATGGGATGAGCGGATTTTGCAAGAACGTTTTCGAGGCAATTCTCAAGTACGGGCACGATGAGGATTTCGATCCTCAGGCCGACAACAAATTCCAGCCGACCGACGCACCTGCCGGTTCGTTGGAGAAGATCGAAATTCTTCGACAGCGAGTCGAATTGGGACAGCCTCTGTGGCACAACGACGACCGAGTCGATTACAGCGGATTGACCGGCGCCATCAGGCCCCGTGAATAATCGCGACAGGCCAGCTATCTCAGTGGGCCAGTTCCCGCAGTGTGCCGGCTAGTCAAATCCAACCCAAAGCCCTGATCGTTCTGATCGGGGCTTTGTTGTTTTGTCAGCCTCCCTTTTGCAGACTGTCGAACTCGACACCGGCCATCCATGCATCACCCAGCACCGCGCCGTCAACTAGGCTCAAGTGATCTATGGGTCAGTCCCGTAGCGCTTGGCTGTTGGCCAATGTCAGGTGTCAGTTCGCTTGGCATTGAGCCGTCCCAGTGTGTTGAAGCGATCGAATGCGCCTTGGATCTTGGCGTCAATCACTTCGATACGGCCTATAGTTACGGCAAGCAAGGAGAAAGCGACCGCTTGTTGAAACAGGTGCTGTCAGGGCGATGGGATCAGGTTGTTATCGCCAGCAAGGTAGGGAGTCATTACGATGGCCAAGGCAATCGCCAACTGGATGCTTCGCCAGCCAGATTGATCGCCGATGCGGAGGAAATCCGGCAACGTTTGGGGGTGGACCGCATCGACTTGATGTACCTTCACACCCCCGATGGCAGGACGCCGGTGGAGCGATCGGCTGAGGCGTTGGCGAGGTTGCAGCAGAAGGGGGTTGTTCGCTGGATCGGAGTCAGCAACACCTCGCCGGAAGAAACGCTGGCCTTCGCGCAGATCGCTCCCATCGTGGTGCATCAGCCTCCGTTCAACATGCTGCAGCAGGAGTCGCTACGATCGCTTCGCCCTGCATTGCGTCAACTGCAAGTCGGCGCCGCAGTCTATTGGCCCCTAATGAAAGGTCTGCTAGCTGGAGCCATTCGCTCTCTGGAGCAACTTGATCCGGCAGATCGACGGCTAAGCTATCCCATGTTTCAAGGGGAGCAGTGGACGTTGAATCGGCAGTTCATCGAACGATTGGATAAGCTCGCAAAGGAGGCGGAGACTACCATCGTTCGGCTAGTCGTCGGCTGGACGATGGCTCAATCCGACGTAACGACCGTGCTGTGCGGTGCCAGGAACGCCCAGCAGATCACCCAAGCCGCCCAGGCGATGGTCGATCCATTGACGGCAGATTTACTGGAACGGGTCGAGCGACTGGTAGCTGAGCGGCTATCGGATGAAGGGATTTAGGCGCTTGGGGCGTGCGGAAAAATTCCCCTTGGAAATGGATGTGGTCAGGGAATCTAGGCGCAGCTGATGTAACCGGAGGCATGATTGGCGGGCAGACATTTTGACCGACGGTTTGTATGGCTTTGACATCCATCTGGATAGAGACGGCCCGCAATTGGTTCACCGGGTAATTTCGTCGGTCATTCCTTTTGATTTCTCGAAATCAGTCTGCCACGGCGGACGGTATTCGTACTGGATGCCCCGGTGTCCCAACGCTACTTTTCGAGTACGTGTATTCATTGAGGGCGAGTCCGATAGAAACCAGCGGCTTATGGTCCTAAGCCACCATAACATCAGGGGAGCCCGGGAATTCGAAGGCTTTTGCACCTTCGATTGACTCAAGTGATTCACTGCCGAAAAGCAGACCAGCGAATCCCAAGCTTTCGCATGCGGGCTCGGAGGGTATGGGGGTTGATATCGAGCAGTTTTGCGGCGCCTCGATCGCCTTCGATGCGACCTTGTGTGAGAGCCAACGCATGTTCGATATGGGCTTTCATGGCTTGATCGAGCGTCAGGAGGGGCAGGGAGCCGTCTTGCGAGTGGTGGGCTTGGTTCTCCAGCGGCTCCGAAACGCGATGAGCCAGAGGATCTGCATGGCTACCGACTTCAGCGGTGATGCCAAGTGCCTTTGCCACTTCCAAAGTAGTCCCATTCCCCAGTATCGCCGCACGGTCGATGACCGCATGCAATTCCCGGATATTGCCCGGCCAAGGATAGGAGCTCAGCAACGCCAAATCCCGCGGCGTCGGTTCGACCATGGGCAGACCAAAGCGGGTGGAGGCTTTCTGGAGGAAGTGACGCACCAGTTCCGGAAGGTCCTCTTTGCGATCCTGGAGTCGCGGGAGAAGGATTGGAAAGACATTGATGCGATACCAGAGGTCTTCACGGAAGGAGCGAGACTTGACCATCGCTGCTAGATCGCGATGCGTGGCTGCGATGATGCGTACATCGACCGAGATCGTTTGTCGGCCACCCACCCGTTCGACTTGATGATCTTGCAGCACGCGCAGCAGTCGTACCTGAGCTGCTAGTGGGAGTTCCCCGATTTCATCTAAGAACAGCGTCCCACCATCGGCGCGTTCAAACCACCCCTGATGCTGTTCCACTGCCCCGGTGAAACTTCCTTTTTCATGTCCGAATAACTGGCTGTCGATCAGCTCCGATGGAATGGCTCCGCAATTGACCCGGATGAACGGCGCGGACGATCGAGGACTCTTCAAGTGAATGGCTCGCGACACCACCTCCTTGCCTGTCCCTGTCTCTCCGAGAATCAGGACGGGAAGGTCCGATGTAGCGACCAGCTCGATCCGCTCGAAAACCTGTCGCAATCCCTTATTCGCACCAACCACTTCCGCTTCATGGACTTGCGATCTTCCCAGGCGCGATAGCAACGACGTTCGGTCCGCCTCTGCCGCTGCCTTCAGTCGCTTGATCTCCGCCAATCGCACATCGTTCAAGACAGCAACCGATAGTGGCTCTAAGAGAGCATTCGCTAATTCCACTTCGTCGCGGCCTGCGGTATGTCTCCAGTTTAGAATTGCCCAACTCCCATGCCTGCCCTCCAGCAGCATGGGGCCTGCAAGCGTTCGTTCTGGCCGGGTCCGTTCCGCCAGCCCATCACCAAGTAGCGTGTCCAGTGGTAGGTCGCTCGCCAGAGACGCATCGCTTTGCCACAATTGCCCGGAACGAATCCAAGGCAATAGCTTTCCGCTCCCTTGGGACTTCAGCGGTGTCGGTTGGCGTACTCGTTTGCTGGGAAGACTGGTCGCAATCAATTGCACCGTTCGATCATCCAGTTCCAGGATCTCAATCGACACCAGCGGGACGGATGCCCGAAGAAGGTCGACGGTCGCCTGAACGGTCTCCTGGAGATCGAGATGCTGGCCGACAATTCTCCACACCTCGCGACTCAACGACTGCCGATCGTTCGACATGACCTTTGGCTTCCCTTCC
>JBJSWM010001243.1:0-3233 GCA_046085865.1 Pirellulaceae bacterium | reverse complement strand
ATTGAATTCCTTCCTCATCGGTCGCGTCCATCGCAACTTACCATCTTGCCGCTCAACGCACGAAAGCTGGCCACTGGCGCCATAGCACAGCAAAGCATCAGGCAATATCGTCGGAACGCTTCTAGGACCGCGGTCGTTGTTGACGCCTCCCTGATAACCACTGGCCAGCCTCTGCTCCCAGTAGACCGAACCATCCAAGAGTGATACCAAACGGATCCTATCTTTTTTGTCCAGATGATCGAACACCGCCACTTGGCCTTCCGAGATCGCCGCCCCTGCGTAGCCTTCCCCAACAGGGAGTTCCCATAGCGTCTCGGGAGCTTCCTTCGGCAGATCCTTCAGCCAGTGACTGGCGGCTTCCACCTTGCCATTCCGGTTGGGGCCAAGAATCTGTGGCCAATCAGCGAAACTCGTAGTTGCCCACCATCCGCTGGTGAGCAGAGCGATACAAAGCAGGCTTGTTTGAATTGACTTGAGCTGGTTCATCACGGTTTTACTTCTGGCAGGACAAACTCTCTAGGTATCTTGGCCGAAACAGCTTCGGCCCCCTTCCGCGTGGTGATCACGATTTTCGGATGGCCATTTCGCTGCGGATCCGGTAGCTCGATCCACAGCACTTTCTGCGCCGCTTGGTTGAGCTCCGGCACCTTCTCGGGATTCGCTTTACGGACCAGATCGATCAGCACGTCGCGTGCGGGCTTGCCCTGGAACTGAAAATCCCTCACCTCCTTGTTGCGGGTGATCCCATCCCGTTCGAAGGCACCCCCATCGATCTCCATCCGAATTGGAGGAGTCCCTTCGGGAAGTGCCCCATTGATCTCATCGACGATCGATTGCATCGCCGTCTCAAGGGACTGTTGATCGAAAGCAAGCTGAATCGGTCGAGCCAATATTTCGTCGATCGACATACCGGACCCTTTTGCCGCAGCCGGTGGTTTGGATCGATTCACCTCCTGCCCAATGGACAGCTGTGAGCGGCGCTGCATCCATGCCGCAGTCAGCAGGTTCGGGGCAGCTTGAGGGGGCAGATAGAAGTTCAAAATCGATTGACCATTCTCCACACCAAACCTAGTGTAGGGTTGCGTGGATCGCAGCATCTGAGGCAACCGAACCGCAATCGCCCGCCAGTACGGATGCGCTGGCTGCTCCACCATCGATCGCTCCGCCCTGTCAGCCCAAGACGACACCATCTCCCGCATCGACTCGGTGCGCCGCCCCGCCTCCTGAAGCTGACTACCAATCAATCGAAGTTCGCCATACCAAGATGGTTCCAGCGTCGTCGTCCACGAGAACCCCTGAAGATCGGATCCCTGCAGAAAACTCATTTCATTCCACCATCCGGGTGCTGCCTGGCGAATGATCTCTTGGAACTCCTGATTCCAAAGCGAGGGTTCGGCGATCATGGCCACATCGGATCGACTGTCCATGGCCTGCCAGAGCGCATCCATCTGACGCCTCATGGGCGTCCCAGCTCCCTCCAGCTCCACCAGCTCCGTCAGCCGCTCCTTGGATCCGACCACAAACGTTTTCACTTCTGCCGCATCCAGCAAAGGCTGCGGGAGCAGATAGATCGCATCGCTGCCTCGCTGGAGCAATTCCTGCTTCCCTACCTTGACGCTTTGCGGATCCCCCCACAGCGGACGAAGTTGGCCCAAGGTCTGCGGCTGCTTCAAGTCGACTCGTAGCACCATATCCCCCTTCTCCATCGCCCCGGGATAAAAGGCCACCGTCAACCTCTCTACCGACGGTGCAGCGACTCCTATGCGATTCTGAGTCCATCGCCAGAACTGCTCCAACGGCTCCCCCAGAACCTGCTGGACCGATCGTCCCGTCGCGGTCTGGAAAAGAGAATCTGGCCGCAGAAACAGGTAACCGATTGCCCCTGGAGGCAGCAGGTCGATCGACGGCGGATCGCCCGCGTGAGGCGGTAGCCAGAGCGATTGATCGCCGCTTTCGACCACCTGGAACAGCGCTTCCCGAGGATCGGTCTCCACCTGAGTTGTCTTAGGATCCCCAACGCTCGCCACACGGTCGTTTGGCAACTCGCTAGCGGAGGCTGGAGTGGGTTGAGGCGCTGGGGTGGGGTCGCGAGGCACCAGAAGAAAGACAATCCCTCCGAGCAATGCCACTCCAGCAGCCCCCAGCGCCGGCAGAAACCAAGACGGTCGCTTGGCCGCTTTGCCTCGCGACGCCCGCGTCGCCCCCAGCTTGGCCTTCGCGCCACTCGGCACGCTGCGACGCGGCGAAGAAACCGATGGGGCACCCGGCAACTCGGCCTTCTCTCCTAGCACCTGAGAGTCGCTTTTCCTTGAAACAGTCGGTACCGATTTCGTTTCCCCCTTAGCGGAAGTTGCTGCTGCACCCGTCCCCTTGGATGCCATCCTCGCCGCTGGATTCGAGGACCCAGGTCGCTCGCGATTCGCCTCCGAAACCGTTCCCATCGCTGGTTGAGCGGGCCGCCCTGGGATCGAAGGACGACTTGACGTCGCAGGAGTGGACGTCGCAGGAGTTGGTTTGGTGGGTGTCGACGCCGGGACCGCTCGTGGGGGAACCGCTGAAGAAGAGGCATCCTTCTGAACCATTGGACCAGGCTGCTGTTGAGACCCAATCACGCTCAGCGGCTTCGCCTTGGCCCCCTCGGTCGCTCCCGAACCTAGTGACGACACGTTGGGCCTCACCTCTTGGCTCGCCCCACTCCCGGCTCGATCCACAGAAGGTTCGATCGCGGGCGCTGGGATCGTTGGCGCTGGGATCACTGGCGAACTCTGCACCACCGGCTCGCCGCGCGCCTCGACCGCCGGCTCCCCTCCTTTTCCTGTTGGCGTCTTTGGGGCTGGCTTGTCTGCCTTGGATGGTGCGGTGGCTGGAGTGATCGAAGGAGACGAGTTCGCTTGCCCAGCAACTAGCTTGGGTGCCGAAGCGGCTGTGGGTGGAATCGATGGCTTGACTCCCTCCGAACTGGCAGGTCGATGGCCAATCGGCGGCGAGTCTTTCTTTTCCAAAGCCGGTGTTGTCCCGATGCCTTGACTACTGGCACCTTGGACACTGGCACCTTGGCCGGATGGCTTGACGGAAGAGGTCGACGCATCGGAGGCATTGACGGCCGTAGCCAAACGCTTCTCCAACGGCTCCTTGATCCCGTCGCGATGATCCAACTCATGATCCTTTGGTCGCTCGGACAAATCCACCACATCGGCTTGCCCCGGTGGCACTGGCGGCGGCGAGATTCCCGG
>JBJSWM010001242.1:0-2079 GCA_046085865.1 Pirellulaceae bacterium | reverse complement strand
TCCGTTTCCATCCCTCGGATATTTGCAGGATGCAAACCGCATGGACCCTACGGCCGACACCCCTTCCGACTTCCCATCGCCCCCCTGGGACCGCGTCGCCATCATCGGTGTCGGCCTCCTGGGCGGATCGCTGGGCCTAGCGCTCAAGGCCCGTCGACTTTGCCGTCAGGTCGTCGGAATCGGGCGCAACATGCAACGACTGGAAGAAGCGATCGGACAGGGAGCGATCGACATCGGCTCCACCGACCTCCCCTCGGGCGTCGCCGGTTGCCAGTGGGTGGTTGTCTGCACGCCGATCCAGCAGATCGCCGCTCACGTCCTGGCGGCCGCCAAAGCCGCTCCCCACGCGATGATCACCGATGTCGGCAGCACCAAAGAGTCGCTGGTCCGGCAGCTCGCCAGCTTCCCCGATCTCCGGTTTGTCGGCAGTCATCCGATGGCCGGAAGTGAGAAGAGCGGCTGCCAGCATGGATCGGCGCAGCTGTTCGATCGACGCCTGGTCTTCGTCACTCCTTCCCCAGCGACCCCCAAGCCATGGACGGTGGAAGTCAAAAAATTTTGGGAGGCGGTCGGTGCCCAATCGGTCGTCATCGATCCGGACCAGCACGACCTTTGCGTCGCTCAGGTCAGCCACCTGCCTCATCTAATCGCCTCGGCCCTGGCCGCCTCCACCGATCCGCACTGGATTCCGATGGCGGCCAGCGGATGGAGCAGCACGACGCGCGTGGCGGCCGGCGATCCCGCCCTATGGACTCAGATCCTGATGGAAAACCGGACCCCTGTCTTACAGGCAACCCGAAAGTTTGCGACAATTCTCCAGGCATGGGTCGACGCCCTCGAATCGGGCGACGGAGAGAAGATCGAGCAGCTTTTGGAAGCGGGAAAACAGTCACGTGACGCTTTGGGAAATCGACATCCATCCGGCTGACCGGCAGCCAGATCACCTCAGCCACTCCATGCTCGCGGATATCGCCGATCTGGGCTTGGCCGAAGGGCTGGCCCTGCGAGCCGCTCACGGGTTTCTCATCCAGTCGAACGAAGCACCCGAGAAAATCGAACAGATCGCTCGACGACTACTGGTCGATTCCATCACCGAACGCTCGGTGATCGCCCCCGTCGGCACCCAGTCCCTGAACGCGGCGCCGACAGGATTCGCTTCAGCCGCCGCCGAGGTCGATGTCGTCACCGTCCTGCCCAAACCCGGGGTGATGGATCCAGTGGCCGACAGCACCCTGGCAGCACTTCGCGATGCGGGACTGGACGTCGATGCCGTCCGGACCTTCCGCAAGTACTGGATCGCCGGTGCTGATCCAGGACGACTCGATCGACTCTGCTCCAAAGTCCTCGCCAACGATTCGGTCGAACAAGCTCTCTGCGGTCTGCTGAAGATGGAACAGCTTGGGGTCGGTAGCCCCTACCAACTGCAGCTCCATACCATCCCCCTGCGGACTCTGGGGGATGAAGCTTTGGTGCGACTCAGCCGCGAAGGCCAACTGTCCCTTTCGCTGATCGAAATGCAGACGATCCAGAATCACTTCCGCGAACTGGGACGAGATCCCACCGACATCGAACTGGAAACGATCGCGCAGACCTGGAGCGAGCATTGCAGCCACAAGACGCTGGCTGGCCGCATCGACTATCAGGACGATCGTGGATCTAGGCAATTCCGCAACATGCTCAAGGAGACGATCTTCGCCGCCACGGTCCAGATCCGTGAAAAGCTGGGAGATGACGATTGGTGCGTGAAGGTATTCCAGGACAACGCGGGGATCGTCCGCTTTGACGATCAGTACCATGTGGTCTTCAAGGTGGAGACGCACAATCACCCGTCGGCGATCGAACCCTACGGTGGTGCCAACACGGGGCTGGGTGGCGTGATCCGCGATCCGCTGGGAACCGGACTGGGGGCCAAACCAGTCTGCAACACCGATGTCTTCTGCTTCGGACTCCCCGACACCAGCGCCGCCGATCTGCCTCCTGGAGTGCTCCACCCGCGACGCGTCATGAAAGGGGTAGTCTCCGGGGTGCGCGATTACGGCAACCGCATGGGGATCCCCACCGTCAACGGCGCAGTCTTCT
>JBJSWM010001241.1:0-437 GCA_046085865.1 Pirellulaceae bacterium | reverse complement strand
ATTTGCTGAAGGGTATCGGCGAGCAGCGGATTGCGGAAGATGTCCCCTTTGGACGGAGCCCTTCCTCCCGGCAGAAATGTCTCGGCAAATCCAGGAAATCGCGCCAGCCCTTCGCTACGGCGCCAGTAGTAGGCGATCAGTTCTGAGACGGGAAAACCCTCGCGAGCGTAGCGGATGGCAGGGGCCAGCACTTGCGGCATTGGCAGCTTGCCAAACTTCCGGTGCAATTCGAACCATCCATCGACGCATCCTGGTACGGAGACAGGCAGTGGGCCTGTGGGAGGGATCGATTGGCGCCCCGCTTTCTCCAACTCCTCCCGCAATCGCTCGATCGTCAAACTCTCTGGAGACCGGCCGCTGGCATTGAGTCCATGGAGCTTCTGGTCGGATTGGATCCAGACGATGGCGAACAGGTCGCCACCGATGCCGTTGCCGGT
>JBJSWM010001240.1:0-10584 GCA_046085865.1 Pirellulaceae bacterium | reverse complement strand
CCTCCTTCCGATACACTCCTGGAACGAATGTGGTCGGTTTTGATACGTTCCGTTACGTTGTGACCGACGACGGGAATCCCAACCGAAGTGCAACAGGCACGATCACTATCACGATCGATGGAGTCAATGATCCGCCGCAGTTCACGCCAGGCCCATCTGTGGTCACCGTCAACGAGGATGCACCAACAGTTTCCCAGGCCTGGGCGACGAACATTCTGCCAGGTCCCGCTGGTGCCGTCGACGAAGCGAACCAGACTGTCTCCTTCACCGTCTCGGCATCTCCCTCCTCGCTGTTCTCACAAGGACCATCGATCGACAGCAATGGCGTCCTGACCTTCACCCCAGCTCCCGATGCCAATGGCACGGCGCTGGTGGAAGTGCAGGCGGTGGACTCGGGATCGAACGTACCACCCAGCCAGAACAGTTCGGCCAAGGTGACGCTGACGATTCAGATCAACCCCGTGAACGATCCGCCCGTGTTCACCTCTGGTCCCAATGTGAGGGTCAACGAAGACAGCGGCGCTTACTCCGCAGCCTGGGCTACCGGGAAGGCCGCCGCAGCTGGACTTCTGCTGACTCCGCCACGAGCCCTGGATGAAGCGTCGCAAGTGGTCACCTATTCGGTCACCACCAACAATGCACCTTTGTTTGGCGTCCAGCCGACGGTTGGCGAAGATGGAACTCTCCGCTTCACACCAGCCAGCAACGCTCATGGCACCGCTCTGGTCTACGTGACGGCAGTCGACAACGGCCCAAGCAATGCGCCCAACCAGAATCGCAGCGTCACCCAGACCTTGACAGTCACAATCGATCCGGTCAACGATGCACCGGTAGCAGTCGACGACTCCTTCTCGACGAACGAAGATACCCTGCTGACAATTCCTCGGCCCGGTGTCTTGGCGAACGACCTGGATGTCGATCTTCCCAACGATGCATTGACGGCGGTACAGGTCAGCGCCACCAGCATTCTAGGAGCCACAGTCGTCCTGAATGCGGACGGATCCTTCAGCTACGATCCGCGTTCGGTGAACAGCATTCAGGCCCTCAAGGAAGGGGAAACGGTCGTTGATCGATTCACCTACCGAGCCCGCGATCTAGCGTGAGCTCTTTCGGATCTGGCCAACGTGTCGATCACCGTTCGCGGTATCAACGACGCGCCGGTAGCTCGGGACGACAACTTCGTCGTCTCTCCTGGTACCGCCAACCTTCTGCCGGTGCTCGACAACGATACCGACGTCGATTCCCCCATCGATGAGAAGACCATCGTCATTGGTGCGGTGCCGATCAACGGCACTGTCCGGGTCTTGCAGACCGGGCGAGTCGAGTATCGGCCAAATGCTGGATTCCGAGGAAACGATTCGTTCAGCTACCGCGTACGGGACATCTTCGGTGCTCTTAGCAACGAAGCGTTTGTCTACGTTTCGACCAACAACCCACCGGTTGCGGTCAACGATGCGGTGCTGACAGGCGTCAACCAGCCAGTCGACATCAACTTGATTCGCAATGACTATGATCTTGACGGGACGGTCAATCCGGACTCGGTCCAGATTGTGGTTCTACCTACCTCGGGGTCGGTCCAAATCCTGGGCAATGGCGTGGTACGGTTCACACCGGGCAACAACTTCGTCGGCACCGCGAAGTTCGCCTACACCATCCAAGACAACGAGGGATCGTTCAGCAACGTCGCGGAAGTCACCGTCCAGGTGACCGACACGATCTACCAGAATCCGGTCAATCGGTTCGACGTCAACGGGGATGGGTTTGTATCTCCGATCGACGCTCTGCTGATCATCAACGATCTGAACCTCAATGGACCAAGACCACTGCCACCCGGATCCTTCACGCCGCCTCCGTACCTGGATGTCAACGGCAGCAACTCGGTGGAACCCTCCGATGCACTGCAGGTCATCAATTACCTGAACCTTATGGGGAACGGTGAAGGTCCGCTGGATGGCGAAGGCGAAGGGGAGGCAGTCCAGATCGTGTCGATGGTCTCTCCCGCTCAGATGATCTCAACCGTCGGGCCACAGGTCGTTCGCGACCTCCGTCAGTCTCTGCTGGAAGCCGCCCTGGCGACCGAGAAGATGTACACGGTCCCGGCGATGCAAACCTACCGCGATGGACGCCTTGATCGACCCGACTCCAGCGCGGAAGCCATTGAAACCTTGCTGGATCAACTGACTTGGGAAGAGATGCAGGAAGACCAAAAAGAGAAGTCGGACGAACTGTTCCGAGATCTCGACGACGACCTGTTGATCTAAACAAAGACTCGACCAAAACCAAAAGTCAGGAAGGTCGGACACCTTGCGGGGTCCGACCGTCTTGATTGGGTCAAAAGCCCCAATTGGCTGGGTCAGAAACCGAACGCCGTTCGATCGGGCAATCCGGCAACGCCTCCAGGAATGCCCGGCCATAACTCTTTCGAACAACTCTCGAATCGGTGATCACCACCAGACCACGGTCGGTGCTAGTCCGAATGAGTCGCCCGAAACCCTGACGGAGCCGAATGACCGCTTCTGGAAGTTGATACTCTCGAAATGGCTGCCCGCCCGCTTGCCGAATCGCATCCAGCCTTGCCTCCAGAAGCGGATGATCCGGGACGCTGAATGGCAGTTTGGTAATCACGACGTTCCTCAATGCATCCCCCGGAACGTCGACTCCCTGCCAGAAACTGTCGGCTCCAAACAGCACCCCTCTGGGATTCGCCTTGAACTGTTCAAGAAGCTGTCCTCGGGGAACCCCATCGGCATGGCTGTAGATCGCCAGCGATCGCTCCGCCATCCAAGGTGTCAATCGCTGGACCATTTTTCGAAGCAGATCAAAGCTGGTGAAGAGGACAAAGGCATGACCATCGGTGGCGCCAATCCATCGCCGTAGCACTTCAGGCAGAGCCTCCTCGTACGCCGCCGCCTCCGACGATGGATCAGGCATGTCTTCGATCAACACCAACTTGGCCTGCCGCTGGTAATCGAATGGGCTTCCAACCTGCAGGGTGCTAGTCCCTGTGGCACCAATCCTCTGCTGAAAAAATTCGAAGCCTCGATCGCGTCCGGTCGCCAGTGTCGCGCTGGTCAGGATGACAGGACGCGGCTGATCGAAAAGCATCCGACGGATCGCGGGACCGACGTCGATCGGCGAGGATCGCAAAGAAAAACGGATCCCAAATCTCCCCGCTGTTCGTTCCAGCCAGTAGACCGAATCGGACTGAGACTGCTGAAGCCATTCAGACAACGAGTCTCTGAGCACTTCCAGCCTCGCCACAGCTGCCATCATGTCCTGGCGAATGTTTTCGTTGTCGTGGTCCTTCCCAAACCGCTCCAATTGCTTGGCGAGTTCCACCAGTTTCTCTGGCAAAGCCGTCTTGACCACCCATGCCTCGCGCACTCGGCCTTGTGCCTCCCCCCGATCGGTCCACCATTGATCCAGATCGTGCACCAGATCGTCTAAAAGAATCATGCAGTGGTAGGCATGCTGCGCCATGCTTTTCAGGTCCAGCGTCAGAAGCAACCCCTTCTCCGTGCGCGGGTTGTAGAGCTTCCGAAGGACGAAGTCGATCTGCGATGTCGTCAGGGAAATCCCTAAATGCTCACTGGCCACCGACTCCAACGTGTGGCATTCGTCGAACACCACCGCGTCGTAGTCGGGCAAGATCTGCACTCCTTCTTCACGCAGCGCCAGATCGCTGAAGAACAGTGCATGATTGACAACGAGAATCTGAGCGTTGGCCGCGCGGCGACGAGCTCGAAAATAGTAGCAGTCCTGGTGATGCGGACAGCGGCGGCCAAGGCAATTCGATGAATCGCTGGCTACTTCTCCCCAGACTCCCCCCATCGGTCGAAAGTCCAGATCGCTCAATGAACCATCTGTCGTCTCTCCGGACCAAGACTCAATCCGCTCCAATTGCTGATACTCCTCCTCGACCGCAAAAAGCGAGGTGGCCCGTTGTAGCGCCAGCTTCATCCGCCGAATACTGAGGTAGTTCCCTCGCCCCTTGACTAGGACGGACGTGAATTCACGCGGCAGGATGGCGTTCAGAAGCGGCAGGTCCTTACCAATCAACTGCTCCTGCAGACTGATCGTGTGGGTGCTGATGATGACTCGCGGCGATCGTTTGTGTTGGGGTCCATCCGACGGCTCATCCTCCCCCCCCTCTTGGTCCTGAGATGATGCCAGTCGACCTTCCTCCTGCGTCGCCATCAGGATCGCTGGCACCAAGTAGGCATAGCTTTTGCCCACCCCGGTCCCTGCCTCCACGATCAGATGCTTGCGCTGGGACAAAGCCTGCTCGATCGCTTCGGCCATCTGCAATTGAGCCGGCCGGTGTTCATAGGCAGCGATCCTGCGAGCGATCCAGCCTCCGGGGCCCAGGATTGATGCGACATCCAGCGATTCATCCATACATCCCTCATTCCTCTCCCTGTAGCCAACCGGATGCGATCCGCAATTATTGGACCTTCCACCCGATCCCACCAGTTCCATCCAGCAGAAGAAATCCAAATTCCCCTCCCATCGCTCCACTCCTGCAGTCGGCTCCCTCCCCAGCGACTTGGTGCCGCCAGGAATCGCCTCAAAGAGCGGCAGGATCATCCCGTTTTCTTGACAGAGACTCTCCTAGCTTCCAAAATGAAAGATGGAAAGTTTGCCATCGACTAGGAGCTAAGGAAGCCGTCGGCCCCTTAGATCTTTTGCCCCCGTTTCGTTTGAGTAACGCCTGTGCTCAAACGACGGGGCCGCAGTTTTCCCGCCGGCGGCCCCTTTGCGACCTGGGCTCCCTACCTCCCATCCCTCCCTCCTAAAGAATTGAGGTGTCGCATGGCTGTGGCACGCATGGCATGGTTGCTTGGGTTCCTCCATTTCGCGGCATCGGTCTCTGCATTCGAAGTCACCGTGGCCCGATTGATGCCTCACGGCGTTGCCTCCGGTTCCGCTCAAACGGTCACGGTCCACGGAACCGAACTGCCTGTTCCATTCCGTGGCTGGGTGAGCCATGGTGGAAGTATCGAGGTGGTGGAAAGCCATCCGGACCATGCGGTTCTCAAGGTCTCGCTTCCCACACTACCTCCCGGAGTCCCGGCAGAACTTGCGGCGCTGGGCCCCGCAGGGCTCACGACCCCGATTCCTCTTCTGGTCGATCCACTCCCTAGCCGCCGTGAAAGCGAAGGAAACACCAATCCTCAAAACGCCATGCCCGTCACCATCGGGGAAGCAATCGATGGCATCTTGGATGGGCCGACGGGAGACCATTACGCTCTGGAAGGATCCCCAGGCACGAAGATCCTTCTGGAAGTCATCTGCCAGCGACTTGGTTCCACCGCCGACCCGGTCCTGGCAATCATCGATCCTTCGGGCCAACCGATTCAGATTGCGGATGATCGCGAACCGACCTTTGATGCAATGATGACGGCAACGATTCCTCAGTCAGGGAAGTTGCTTTTGGTCATTCATGAAAATCGGTACCAAGCCGGTGGCCGATATCGACTGCGAATCTTGCCCCAGTCGGATCCAACCGCCGCTCTCCCAACTCTCCACGACTCGCCATCACGCTGGCTACAGGGTGAACAGGCTCAGGAGCGACGCTCCAGCCCCGACGAGCCGTTCGTTCTTGCCTCCCCATCTCGCTTGTTCGGTGTCCTTGACTCCCCGCAGCAAGTCGATCGGTACGAGTGGACGTTACCAGAGAAAACACCAGTCTGGATTGATGCCAGATCTCGGTCCCTTGGTTCGCCAGCCCTGTTGCAGCTGCGCGTGTTTGGTCCAGACGGATCGGCCATCGCCTCGGCCAACCCGGACGATTCGGATGACCTTTCGATCCATTTCACGACAGCTACCCCCGGTGTTTATCGGATGGAGGTAACGGACCTGCTAGGCCGTGGGTCGATCGATTTTCGCTACCAGATCGATACGGCTACGCAGCCCCACGTGCTTGTGCAACTGAAACCCGATGCGAAGACCCGCGATCGCTTCCTTTTTGAGGAAGGCCAGGGCGCTGTTCCGATCGACTTTCAGGTGATCCGTCGAGCGGTCGATGGCCCGATCTGGATCAGACCACTTGAGGATTCCCTTCGGTTTTCTTCCGAACCGGCCACCATTCCCGCCGGAGCCGCAGAAGGCCGACTCTGGTTGCGGGCACCCAGTGGCTGGAAGGCGAGCGATCTTGCGGCAGTCCAGTGGGTGGCCAGTTGGTCCCCTGGTCAGCCGCATCTTGCCACTCGCGTGACCGGAGACGCCCTAAGGCGTGCTAGACAAGCCACCAGTTATCACCCCGCTGCAGCCAACAACGGTCTGACATGGCTGGCCGGTGTTGCTGCCAGCCCCAGTTTCTTCGTTCCAGTCCCACCCAGCCAGCCAACCGCCATCGATGCCAAAACTCAGAAGCTGGAAATCTCCTGGACCATTCAGCGCGCGCAGGCCGAGTTCAAGGACCCGGTCACCTGGACTCCGTTAGCCTGGCCGTCCGGATGGACGATGCAAAGCAAGATGGAGGGGGATAAGGTGACGGCGATGATCGAACGACCGATCGACAGCCGGGATCGGCCGACTTCCCTTCGCGTTGCAGGGCTTGCCGAGTTTCAAGGGAGGGGGCGATGGGAAGCTGTCGACCTGCCTCTCCAGTGGAATCGCTCCCCAATCGCCGCTGTGCGATTAGAAGTGGTGCCCGAAGCGATTTCCCTCGTAGGGCAAGCTGCAACAGCCGGCATGGTCGTCACTGGACTGGAAGGGTCGGGACGAGCTACCGATATGACCGAGTCGATGCAGGTAACCGTCGCGGATCCGTCGATCGCCCGCTGGGAATCGGGGCGATGGATCGCACTGGCCGATGGCACCACAACGGCAACCATTCAACAGGGCGAACTGCAAAGCCAGATTCCTATCGAAGTGCGGCAGAGCGGTGTTGAGCTGCCGATCTCCTTCCTTCACCAGACCCTACCAGCACTCAGCAAGATGAATTGCAATTCGGGGGCCTGTCATGGATCGCCAAGCGGCAAGGGGGGATTCCGCCTTTCCCTTCGCGCCTTCGACAGCCAACTCGATCAGCTGACTCTCATCCGCGAGGATTTTGGTCGCCGAACCAATCTTCAGGAACCGGACAAGAGCCTTCTGCTGCTCAAGCCGCTGATGCGGGTGGCGCATGGAGGCGGCTTGCAACTACGCACTAGCGATCCAGCGTACCGCGTGCTTCTCGACTGGATTAAACAGGGAGCGAAAACCGACCCAGCCGATACTCCGCGTCCATCGGGAATTGAAGTGTTACCAAACCCACGCCCCGTCGTGCGAGAAACTGGCACCAAGATTCCGTTGGTGGTTTTTGCAAAGTTCCAGGATGGGTCTCGTAGGGAGATCACCGATTTGGCCGCCTACGAGAGTTCGGATGCTTCGATCGCCGTGGTGGACCCACGGGGTATCGTCAGCAGTCGCAAGCGAGGCGAAGCGGTGGTGCTCGTTCGGTATCTGGAGTGGATCGAAGCGATTCCTGTCCGCTTTGAAGAGGAAGTTCCTGGATATCTTTGGGAGTCGAGGCCACAGCACAACTTTATCGATGAACTGGTCGATGCCAAACTGCAACAGATGCAGATTGCCGCTTCCCCCGTCTGCTCGGATTCGGAATTCCTCCGTCGAAGCACTCTGGATGTCCTGGGCCGCCTTCCCAGCCCGGAGGAGTCGCTGAGTTTTGCAGCGGATGTGGATCCAGCAAAACGCAACCGATGGATCGATCACCTGCTGAATCAACCAGAATACGCTTCCTTCTGGGCACTCAAGTGGGGAGATCTCCTTCGGCTGACATCCAAGCAGGTGGGAGACGATGCAGTCTACAAGTACCACCGATGGCTGGAACAGGCTTTTCGCGAAAACCTTCCCTACGATCAGTTTGCACGGACGCTGCTGATGGCAACTGGGAGTACGCACTCCAATCCCCCCGCCAACTTCTACCGAACCTCGGCCGACCGCAACGACAGCGTGGAAACCTTTTCTCAGGTCTTTCTGGGAGCCAGGCTTCAGTGCGCCAAGTGCCACAATCATCCTTTCGAACGATGGACCCAGGACAACTACTATGGACTTGGGGTCTTTTTCGAGCAGGTGCAGAGAAAGAAAACCTCGCGCCCTAACGAGCTGGTTGTGTGGATGGCACCTTCAGGTCAGGTGGTACAGCCAAGAACCGGGCAGGTGATGAAGCCCTGGTTGCCGCAGCAAGGCACGCTGTCGGATCCGATCGCCGGCGACCCCAGGCAGCCACTGGTCGACTGGCTGCTGAACCCAACCAATCCGTACTTCGCCAAGATCGAGGCCAATAGGATTTGGCGTCAATGTTTCTCTCGCGGGATCGTCGATCCCGTCGACGACTTCCGTGACTCCAATCCGCCTTCCAATGGCCCCCTTTTGGATCGCCTCGCAAAGGAACTGGTCGATTCCAAATACGATCGCAGGCACCTGCTGAAGACGATTCTTCAAAGTCGCACGTACCAGTCCAGCAGCATGACGCTCCCGTCCAATCGCGAGGACGAACGGTACTTCTCGCACCAGCGCCCACGTCTTCTTGCAGCGGAACCGCTGCTGGATGCCATCGGTCAGGTAACCGGTCTTCCCCATCAGTTCGCTGGCTTCCCTGCCGGAACCAAAGCGACGCAGATCCCCGGCCCCGACCTTGCGAAAGTCGATTTCCTAAAGGTCCTCGGAAAACCGGAACGCAATTCCGTCTGCGCTTGCGAACGATCGGAGGATTCCAATCTGGGGATGGCGATCGAATTCTTCAACGGCCAGTTGTTGCATGAAAAGCTGCGCAACGATCAGAATCGATTCCGCAAGGCGATCGCTGCAGGAAAAAGTCCAGAGCAGGTATTGGAGGACCTCTACTTGGCAGCGTTGGCCAGGGGTCCGTCGCCCGACGAACGGAAGGCAGCCAGCGATCACTGGACGAAGGCAGGCGATCTTTCTGCGGCGTTCGAAGATATCTGCTGGGCACTGCTGAACACGGATGAATTCCTTTTCCAGCACTGACCGCTCACGACCGATCCAACTCCATTGGGAGAATCTCCCGCATGATTTCCTGGTTTTGTTCTTTTGTGATCGCGGTTGCTTGCTTGCCCGGCCAGCCGCCCGCTCAGCCAACAGAACCGGCTGAAGCCGGCCAAGCCCCGGCGCCTGCTGCATCGGCACCCTCCGTGGATCCAATTTCATTTCGGGGAGCGATCGCGCCAATTCTGCAGGAATCGTGTGTCTCCTGTCATGGCGCCAGAAAAGCGGAGGGGGGCTATCGGATCGATACGCTGGGTAAACTGGAAATCGCTGGTGATGGCGGCACTGCCCCGATCGATCGGAAGGAGTGGACGAAAAGTGAAATCTATCAGCGGATCATCTCGGAAGATCCCGCGACACGCATGCCGGCAGAGCGGGAGCCGCTGACCAAGGAACAGATTGAAACGATCGCCAAATGGCTGGAACAAGGGGCATTGGTAAACGACCAGGGGGAATCCCAGCCTCCCCCCACAACGACGCTGCTCCAAATCCTGCCAGCGCCTTTGTACCCTCCCAGTCCAGAACAGTATCGTCATCCGATTCCCATCACCGCTGTCGGTTGGAACCCCGATGGCAGTCAGTGGATCACCTCTGGGTACCATGAGCTGCTGGTATGGAATCCCAGCGATGGAAGATTGGTGCGAAGGGTGGGGAACTTACCACAGCGCATCGCAGCCATGGCATGGAACCCCCAAGGAACTCATCTGGCGATTGCAGGTGGTACGCCAGGCAGCTTGGGGGAATTGCGAGTGGTTCGATGGGAAGATGGCCAGATCCAGTCTAGCCAACTGCGCGGCACCGATTTGTTTCTGGACCTGGCCTACAATCCATCCGGGACACAGATTGCCCTTGCCTGCTCCGATGGGTCGGTCCGCCTAGTCGATGCCGTGCAGCTGACCGAGCAGAAGTCGTTGCCCAGTCATGCCGATCGAGTCGAGGCGGTGGCGTGGAGCCCCGATGGGACGCGTTTGGTCTCTGCTAGTCGCGACAAGTCTGCCAAGGTCTACGATGCGGTTCAAGGAGAGCTTCTAGCAAGCTTTTCGGGTCATGGCGCTGCGGTCCATGATGCTAGGTTTCTGGGGTCGCCTCAGATCATCCTTTCGATCGGCGCCGACAACAAGGCGATCCGTTGGGAGGTAGAAGGGGCAAAGAAAACTGGGGAATGGGCAGCTGCTGGAGAACCGTTTCAGTTGGTTCAGCAGGGAGACTACACGGCAGTCGCCGGCACCAAATCGATTCAGCTGCTAGATCCTCAAGCGATGCAATCACCTAAGAGCCTTGAAGGCCCCGGCGACTGGACGATCAGCGCGTCGATCCATGGACCTACTGGAAAACTGCTGACTGGTAGTGTCAATGGTCAGGTACAGGCTTGGTCGCTAGCCGACGGGGCAGCTCAGGGGAGACTCAATGCATGGCCCCAAACGACGGCTGCGCCTTCCGTCGCTCCCGCGTCCCCCTGATTCGTGTTGGTCGCTCGGTTCTATCTTCCGCCTGACCATGGCGTAAAGGACCAACCCGTCGAGTTGGCTTCGACGCCGCGATCGAGCACCGCACGTTCGTTGGATGGCAACT
>JBJSWM010001239.1:0-581 GCA_046085865.1 Pirellulaceae bacterium | reverse complement strand
CACTGGCTCCTGCGCTTCTGCCACAATGGCCGGGGGTGCGCCCCTTTGCGATTTCCAGCGGCAGCGCATTTCGGCCAGGTCCATCGCCTGCCCTCACCAGTGCGCAGTACACTGCCGCCTTCGATGAGGTCAAGCTGATCGGCAGTGCCACCAGTTCGACGCGGACCCCGGATCAGACTCAGATCGCTAATTTTTGGGCGAATGGAGCGGGTACGGCGACGCCGCCAGGGCACCTGAATCTGATCGCCAGGACGATTGCCGAAAGCCGTGGTACGACGCTTTCGGAAAATGCACGTCTGATGGCGATCCTCAATCTTGCACTGGCGGATGCAGCGATCGCTTGCTGGGATATCAAATATCAGTCTGATTTCTGGCGACCCATCACAGGGATCCGCAAAGCGGCCGACGATGGCAATGCAGCCACCCAGGCCGATCCAGCATGGACTCCCCTTCTGACCACTCCGAACTTCCCCAGCTACACTTCGGGCCATGCCACTTTCAGTGGCGCGATGGCGTCGGTGCTCACTCGTTTCTTCGGCACCAGCCAGCTCCCTTTCACCGCTCCCAGCGAGAACCCAACC
>JBJSWM010001238.1:0-540 GCA_046085865.1 Pirellulaceae bacterium | reverse complement strand
CTGCGTGAAAACGAGGAAGCGATGAAGCAGGAGTCGGAAACCGAGGAACGGCGAGCCGCCTAGGGGGGGCGTTGCAACTCATGATCGTCATGAAGATCATTTTCACGCGAGCTTCATTTTGCATCCAAGTTCCGCATGCGTTGCGGGATCGGTTCACTCTTCTTGCGGAATCCGAAGGGCGATCGCAGCCAGGAGGAGGGCGACCAGGGCCAAAAGGAGGCAAAGGCTAGCCTCTTGATACCGCACCCCATAATGAAGCAACTCAAAGATGCGGCTGGCAAGTGTGCTGACGCCTGCAGGTAGTACTAGAAGATAAGCCCCCAATTCCCCAATTGCCAGCCACCACGCCAAGACGATGCCACCAGCCAGAAGTCGCCATGAAGCGCGTAAAAAGTCACCGGCGACATGATGAACATGGGAGCGCCCATCGGCGAACCACAAATCGGACTGCGAGCGTCGCCAGTGATTCCAGCGCCATAGCAGCAATAGGAACAGGACCGGGGTAATCCGCAACAAGATTGCGACGATCGGAAATGCTAA
>JBJSWM010001237.1:0-1898 GCA_046085865.1 Pirellulaceae bacterium | reverse complement strand
GGCCACAGGATTCCCGCCTGGTACGACGAGCAGGGCAATGTTCTGGTCGGCCGCAGCGAAGCCGAGGTGCGGGCCCATTACCAACTGGCAGAGGGTGTCGCCCTTCGCCAGGAAGACGATGTGCTCGATACCTGGTTCAGTTCGGCACTCTGGCCCCACTCGACCCTGGGATGGCCCGACAAGACGCCCGAGTTGGACTACTTCTATCCGACTTCCACGCTCATCACCAGCCGCGACATCATTACCCTCTGGGTGGCTCGCATGGTCCTCATGGGAATCAATAACGTTGGGAAGGTTCCGTTCCACCAGGTCTATATCCACCCGAAGATCTTGGATGGCTATGGCGAGACGATGTCCAAGAGCAAGGGCAATGGCGTGGATCCGATCGACGTCATCGACAAGTTTGGGCCCGATGCGCTGAGGTTTGGTTTGGCCAAGCTGGCAACGGAAACCCAGGATATTCGAATGCCGGTCCAGTTCGAATGCCCTCATTGCCAAGCGGCGATTCCCCAGACGAAAGAGAATCGGCAAAAGCCACGGATCCGGTGCGATCAGTGCAAGAATGATTTCGCGACGCAGTGGGCGGAGAAGCAAGAGGATCTACAGCTTCCCAAAGGCCCCGTGCTAAGCAAGCTCTTTGAAGAAGGTCGTAACTTTGTCAACAAGCTATGGAATGCATCCAGATTCGTCTTGATGAACCTGGAAGGGTATAGCGGCCAAGGGGTGGATCGAGCCATTTTGCCGCTGGAAGATCGCTGGATCCTCTCTCGTCTCTCCACCGTCATCGTTCGCGTTTCCGATCATCTTCGTCATTTTCGTTATGCGGATGCCTCCCGCGAGCTATATCAGTTTGCTTGGGATGATTACTGCAGCTTCTATTTGGAAATCGCGAAGCCACGACTTCAGGATCCAGCAGCCAAGCCAGTAGTTCAAAGCGTTCTTGCGTACACGCTCGATGCGCTGCTACGACTGCTGCATCCGATCATTCCCTTTGTCACCGAATCGATTTGGCAGCAATGGCGTCAGGTTGGTCCCGCTGGCGACAGTCGCTTGGCAGGGAAGCAGTGGTTGATGCTGAGAGATTGGCCGCGGGATGAAGGCCAGGACAGTGATGGAGAGATTGAGCGGCAGTTTTCGGTCTTCGCAGCGCTGGTCGGGTCTTTGCGCGAGATTCGGTCGCGTCAGAATATCGCCCCCAAGACAACGATGCGGTACCAAGTCGCATGCTCCAGAGAAATCATGCAGCTTCTTCAGCCGATGGAGAAGTTTGTGCAGCGTATGGCCAATGCCGAGTCCGATGGTTGGGGCCCGGATATCCAGCCACCTCCTCTGGCCGCGCAAGATCGAACGGAGTCTTTTTCCGTCTATGTGGATTTGGCCGATCAGATCGATGTGCAGGCTGAACTGCTGAAGAATCAGAAGCTTCTTGAGCAATTGAGCAAGCAGATTGCAGGCAAGCAGAATCTGCTGGGCAATCCGAATTTTGTTCAGAAGGCCAAACCGGAAAAGGTGGAGGAGGAGAAGCGGTCACTGGAAGAACTGCAGCGGCAGTGCGAGGCGGTGGAGCAGCTGGTGGAGCAGTTGAGGCTTCGAGCGTAGCTGCGAGCAGTCGATCGCCACCGTCACTGTTCCTCGACTTTTCCCGTTTGGAACGACCGAGTCGATGGCCATGCCTCCGTAGTCTTTAGCCTTGGCGAAGGAGATTCGATGGAGAAGGTGGAGCCATTTCAGACGGGCGTCGAGCAGTTGCTGGCGGACTCACAATTGCGTTCCGCAGTTGCGGGTCGCTCGTTGGCTTACCTTGGCCATGCGGCTTCCGTCTTGGCGGATGGTCGTCATTCTCTGGATGCGCTGGTTTTGTCCCCGGAACTTCGATTTCGTTGTGCGCTGGGTCCCCA
>JBJSWM010001236.1:0-1878 GCA_046085865.1 Pirellulaceae bacterium | reverse complement strand
CTTCCAGCTTGATGTTCTCCTTGATGAACTCCACTGCCCGATAGGCACCGGTGGTGACCGCCTGCATCGAAGCGCCGGTGAACCAGTAGATCATGGCGCCGCCCCCGATGAGGCCCAGGAGGAACGGTGGATGCATCATCGAAAGATTCTGCAGTAGCTCGGGCTTCAGACCCTGCGTCAGTTCCATGATGATCGAAAAAATCATCGTCGTCGCACCGACCACGGCAGTACCGATCAGCACCGGCTTGGCGGTCGCCTTGAAAGTGTTTCCCGCACCGTCGTTTTCCTCCAGGTGGGTTTTGGCTGCCTGGAAATCGGCGTCGAACCCAAAGTCTCTCTTCAGCTCTTCGCGAATCCCATGAATGTCTTCAATCGTCGATAGTTCGTAGACCGACTGCGCGTTATCGGTCACCGGACCATAGCTGTCGACTGCGATTGTCACCGGGCCCATCCCGAGAAATCCGAAGGCCACCAGACCAAAGGCGAAGACGCTGGGCGCTTTCATGATATCTACCAACCCCTGCTCCCCTACCCAATAGGCGATCGCCATCAGCAGCATGATTGCTACCCCCAGCCAGTAGGCGCTGAAGTTTCCGGCGACGATCCCCGAGAGGATATTCAGCGACGCGCCACCCTCTTTGGAAGAGGTGACCACCTCGCGTGTGTGCTTGCACTCGGTCGATGTGAAGACCTTCACCAGTTCTGGAATGATCGCGCCTGCCAGCGTGCCGCAGGTGATCACGGTCGACAGTTTCCACCACAGCGTTCCATCCCCGAGGTTTGGGATCAGCAGGTAGGAAGCGATGTAGGTGAGGATGACCGAGACGATGCTGGTGAGCCATACGAGGTTGGTCAGCGGATGCTCGAAATTCATCTTGTCGACGTTGCGATATTTTCCATCGGCCACCTTCTGATTGACCAGGTAGGAAGCGCCGGAGGCGACAACCATCATCACACGCATCAGAAAGATCCAGACCAAAAGTGGCACCTGCACCGCTTGATCGGCTGCCAGCAGAATGAAGGTGATCAGCGCCACGCCAGTCACGCCGTAGGTTTCAATACCATCGGCCGAGGGGCCGACCGAGTCGCCGGCGTTGTCTCCGGTGCAGTCGGCGATCACGCCCGGATTCCTCGCGTCGTCTTCTTTGATCTTGAAAACGATTTTCATCAGGTCCGAACCGATATCTGCGATTTTCGTGAAGATACCCCCGGCGATGCGAAGGGCTGCAGCGCCCAGCGATTCACCGATCGCAAAGCCGATGAAGCAGGCGCCGGCATACTCCCTTGGAACAAAAAGGAGAATGCAGAGCATCAGGAACAGCTCCACCGAGATCAGCAGCATCCCGATGCTCATCCCTGCCTTCAGAGGGATGTCGTAGCAGGGATAGGGCTTGCCACGCAGTGCAGCAAACGCCGCGCGGGAGTTGGCGTAGGTGTTGATTCGAATCCCGAACCACGCCACAAAGTAACTGCCAGCGATCCCGATCAACGAAAATAGGAGGATGATCATCACGCGATCGACGGGCATGCCGGAGCGGACCGATCCAGTGGCAGGATCGGTGAATGGCACCAGTCGACCGAAGTAGAAAGCCACCACCGCGGCGATGAATGCCCATAGGATCATCAGGAACTTGCCTTGGGTCACCAAATAGGTCTTGCAGGTCTCGTAGATCAACTCCGAAATCCCTCGCATCGAAGGATGGACCGGAAGGTTCTTCAGCTGCTGCCAGATCCAGAGTCCAAATCCGAAACCAAGGGCACTGACCAGCAGGCCTCCTAGAAGCAGGGAACGGACGGGTACGCCCATCATCTTCACGCCATCCATCGAGGGCAAAACCAGGTTGGCCTCACCACCGGCCGCCGCATGGGAATGAGCCG
>JBJSWM010001235.1:0-2169 GCA_046085865.1 Pirellulaceae bacterium | reverse complement strand
TCGTTTCGGATGAGCCAAAGGAGAGTTCGCCGTATGGAGCTTGATGTGGTTGTGGTTGGCGCTGGTCCCGCCGGCTTAACTGCCGCCTACAAACTAGCTCAGCATGGCAAATCGGTCCTCGTTCTGGAACAGGATGACCGGTACGTCGGCGGTATTTCCAAGACGGTCCAGTACCGTGGATTCCGGTTCGACATCGGAGGCCATCGCTTCTTCTCCAAGGCCAAGGAGATTGAGACTCTCTGGCAGGAGATCCTAGGCGACGATCTGATCGATGTACCGCGGTCCTCGAGAATTTACTACAACCGCCGATTTTTCGCTTACCCTTTGAAGCCATGGGATGCCCTTACCAAAATGGGGATCGCGGAAACGATCCGGTGCGTCCTTTCGTACGGCAAAGCGAAAATGTTTCCGGTCCCCCAACCGGACAACTTCGAAGACTGGGTATCCAATCAATTTGGACGCCGTCTGTTTGAGATCTTCTTCAAGACCTACACCGAAAAAGTCTGG
Organism: Pirellulaceae bacterium; assembly: GCA_046085865.1. Taxonomy (GTDB): domain Bacteria; phylum Planctomycetota; class Planctomycetia; order Pirellulales; family Pirellulaceae; genus JBEISR01. The sequence continues at coordinate 1,662 of JBJSWM010001235.1, read as the reverse complement.
GGGATGAAGTGCAAAGAGATCTCGGCCGACTGGGCCGCGCAGCGCATCAAGGGGCTTTCCCTTGGCGAAGCGATACGGAACGCTCTTCCCTTTCCGTCACGGTTCCGCGGCAACAAGGAGGTGATCAAAACCCTCATCGATACCTTCCGCTATCCCCGCCTTGGCCCTGGAATGATGTGGGAGCGGATGGCCGAGCGGGTGGTGAGCCTGGGTGGTACCATCCGCATGGGCGCGAAGTCAGGATCGATTCGCCGCGATGATCATCCTCATCCCTGGCAGGTCGAAGTCATCGATGACAGCGGGGAAAAATACAGCCTTCGCTGCCATCACGTCATTTCCTCGATGCCGATACGGACCTTAGTGTCGTCACTTGATCCCGCCGTTCCTCAGCCAGTAAAAACTGCAGCAGAATCGCTGAGGTATCGCGATTTCCTCACCGTGGCGCTGATGCTCCATAAGCCAGCCATCGATTTCCAGGATAACTGGATCTACATCCACGACTCCTCCGTGAAGGTCGGAAGGATCCAAAACTATCGGAACTGGTCACCTGAGATGGTGCCGGATCCCAATCAAGCGTGCTATGGGCTGGAATACTTCTGCTTTGAAGGCGATGGCCTCTGGGAAGCCTCCGACCAGCAGCTGATCGAACTGGCCACAAGCGAATTGGTCGCTCTGAAACTGGCGAAAGCCGAGGATATCAACGACGGCTGCGTGGTGCGTCAACCCAAAGCCTATCCGGTCTACGATGCTCATTATGCTGACCACGTCGCGACGATCCGAAACTACCTGAGTACCGCCACCCCGGGACTCCATCTGGTAGGACGCAACGGCATGCACAAGTACAACAACCAAGATCACTCGATGAAGACAGCACTGATCGTCGCCGACAACATCGTGGCCGGGCATCAAGTGCTCGACCCGTGGAAGGTCAACCAGGATGCGGAGTATCATGAAGAGGAGACCACATCCAAGCCATCTGGGCGACTGGTGCCTCGCAAGCGAAACTCCTGATCAACCCTCCAGTCCCCAGGAATTCCTCATGATCACTGACCTTCACAACGCGATGAGGATGTCGGTATCCGCCTCCCAATGGGTGATCTGTCAAAGGCTCCAAGGTATAGGTTAGGAAAAAAACCTGGTCGCGGTCGGCTGGCTGTGACCTCATTGATACCGAAACACGGTTGCATCGGTCCCGGACCGCTGGAGAGAAGGATCAGCGGATTTCGTCACCTAAATTGGAAATCAAACGGCTCTTGGCTAGCGGTGAATCGTTGTACGATCTCTGTGGCTCAAGGCCTCCTTGAGCTATAAAAAGTAGCGGCCCCAAGGCGTTCCACTGGAGTCGCAGACTGCGGAAGGTTCTGAAAAACATAGCTGCTCGCCTTGGCCCGTGTCACCGTAGACGTTAGGCAGTCCAACATGGTGATCGGACGGCAGCAGAACGTCTTCGGATGACTCTCTGGAGCGATCCAGTCGTTTGGGAATATCGAATGCATCCCGCCATGGTGATTCAAACGGCGTCGACGTTGAGAATCCAAGATCGACAGGATCGAGGCTGATTTGCGTCAGACGGCCTGATATCTAGCGCGCCATCTGCCGCACCACCGACTCAATCCCCCGCTCCATCGCCTCCCACGACTGGATCGCTCCAGAGAGTCATCC
>JBJSWM010001234.1:0-2298 GCA_046085865.1 Pirellulaceae bacterium | reverse complement strand
TCCAGATCGCTAGCTCCCGGCAAGCAACATCCCAATCCACCGAGAGGGAAAAGGAAAACTCTCTTGCAGCGAAGTCCAGTTCCCAAACGCCCGCCGATCCGACTCTGCGGAAACCTCAGACCGCCCCAAGCCGCCAGGCTCCCGCAGCAACTATCCAATCGGAGTTGCGATCTAAGACTCATAGCGCAGGCCGCTCGCCGCCGACTTCCCGCAGCAAATCGGGAAATCGGAATCGCACGACGCTGCTCTGGGTAGGCGCCATCGCCGTTGGTTTGCTTGGGCTGCTGATCTCTCGTACCTTCCATAGCAATTCGACTCCTGTAGTCACTCCCAGCACCCAAGCAAACCAGCAGTCCACGGAACATCCATGGGCCACCGAATTCCAGCCCCCGCCGCCGTCGACTTCCAATCCTTCTCAAGCGAATGCGCAACTGCCCGCCGATCCTCTTGATCTGCGAGGTCTGTCGCCGACTTCCGAAACAGTTCCGTCGCAACCTAGCCTGGAACTCAGCTCACCCAACCTCTTTCCGGAAGGAGACCTGAAAACCAAACTCGATCGCCTCCTGGGCGGCTCGCCAGGGGAACCGCTGGCCAACGTCCCCACAACCGACATTTTACCCGAAGCCCCCTCCACCCAAATCGAAGGTTCCTAGGAGCTTCGTGATGCCGATTCCGCAGATCAGGTATCTGCGGACAGGGATTCGATAGGTGTTGCTGCCGGTCCCGATCTTCCCACCTCCGCTTCTCTCGAAGATCGATCCTTTCCGCTGGAGAACTTGCCTGTGAGAAGCAAGTGGATCCTGCGGGACCGAGGATTGGATCCCTTGTTGTCGTTGGTAATGGAACTGGAGCAACTGGAAGGGTGGCAATGGAATCGAATGCCGATCCCATTGGAAGCAGGCAGGGTCGTGCGGGCTTGGGGTAGGCATGAGGATCATCCTGAGGCAGGAGGGATGGTGATCCAGGCTTCCCTGCGCACTGGAAGGGTCTGGCAGATTGAGGTCGATGTCGGATGGTCGCCCGACCCGGAGACCCCTCCGGTGCGACTTTCCATTGGACAAGCCGACCAGTGGCTGAATGAAGTGCAAAGCGGTCTTCTTTGGCACGATCAGGCGTTGCAGCAATTGCGACAGACAAGAAACCTCACCAGCAACTCCTCCCAGCGGTCGCTGATGCTGGATCAAATCCGCACCCTAGAAGGGCAGCAGAGGTCGCTCAAGGATCTGGAATCGAGATGGCAGAAAGTCGCTACGATGTCCCAGATCTTCTATGACCAACAAGCGATCCACCTTCGATGGCAATCCAGTTCGACCGATGCGGCATCGACCGATGAACTGCCCGAGTCCCCCTGATCGCGGGCGATCGAAAAGTCGCTCCCTTTGAAGCCATCCCCAATCCGGGGCCTTGGATGCATCCGGTGGAGATCGCCAACGGCTTCCCGAGTTCTTGGTGAACCTTCCGGTCCATGGTATATTTTGGTCCAGCGGCGAGCAGACGATTGCCGCTGGAGATGGTCGGCCCGATGTTCCCGTCATTTGGTGGACTTCCGTCGTACCTTTCTCATCCGCTGTTCTCTGACAATTTCCAGGTTCCCTCCTTTTCCGTTCGCGGGATGTTCTCATGAATGACGCAACCGAAGCAGTGCTTTCAGCACGCAAGACCGAAATCCGTAAGCAAGCACACGAAAACCGGAAGGCCCAGTCGAACAAAGACGAAGTCAGCCAGACCATTGTCGATCGCTTCGTTGCGCTACCTGAGTATGCGGCAGCGAAAACCGTCATGTTCTATGTGGACGTCCGCGATGAAGTCCGCACCCGGCAGGCTCTCCCAGCAGCTCTCCAAAGTGGTAAGCGGATCGTTGTCCCCTACTGCGTGGACGGGGAATTAGAGCTTTTCTGGCTGGAGTCGATGGACGAGTTGGAACTGGGGATGTACCGAATCCTGGAACCTCGAGCCGACTTGAGAGAGGTCGCCAGCAAGCGATTGCAACCCGAAGACCTCGACCTGGTGATGGTTCCTGGCGTCGCATTCGACCGAAACGGTGGTCGCACCGGACACGGCAAAGGTTATTACGACAAACTGCTGCAGCACGCGCGAAGCGATGCCCCTCTGGTGGCTCTTGCCTTCGAATGCCAACTCTTTGACGAAATTCCGGTCGCCTCCCACGACATCTACATGGACAAGGTGGTCACCGAGAAAGGCGTCTATGTCGGGAAGGGTAGACCGGCAGCCTGAACTTCAAAACGGCCCCTCTCAGACAAAAGGATTCGGCGCAGAAAGAGACGAGTGCCCGGTTGC
>JBJSWM010001233.1:0-3679 GCA_046085865.1 Pirellulaceae bacterium | reverse complement strand
CTCAGAGACCCAAACAAATCCTTCGACTCCCAGTGGGCCCAGGTCCCAGGAGGCAACTGGCCTTCATGGTAGCTGTCCGAGAGGCTTGTGCAAATCGCAGATGACCAGGCTCATGGAACGTCGCCGGGCGACCTGTCGAATCGACCGACCCGATGGGGTATCATGGGCCGGGGGAATGAAGCGATCGCCCCGCAGTTCGGTTCGATTTCTAGTGATGAGCGCAGCATCTGTGTCGGTCGACAAGTCGGTCCGGACTGTGCCGTGGGAAGCCGTAGGGAGACGAAGCGATGGAACATCGAAAATGGGCTGGATGCTTTACCGAATTGGCTCCTTTGGTCTGCTATCTGATCCTTTGGGTGTCGATCGGCAGCGTCTTGATTGGGGCATCTGGCGAGGTGCTGGGGGAGGAGCCCTTTGTGCTGACCAAGACACGGCAGCAGAAAGGGACTGCGGGGCAATGGGAGCGGATTGAGGAGTCGGCTCGATGGGATCCCAAGAAGACCGCGATCATCGTGTGCGATGTCTGGGACTACCACCACTGCTTGAATGCCGTTCGCCGGTTGGACCAGTTTGCCCCGCGGCTGGATGGGCTTTTGACGGCTGCCAGGGAACAAGGAGCGGTGATCATCCATGCTCCCAGCGACTGCATGGAGGCTTATGCTGAGCATCCCGCGCGGCGTCGTGCGATGGAGGTCTCTAAGGCGCCCGATCTTCCGAAGGAGATCGTTCATTGGTGCTCGAAGATTCCGTCGGAGGAGGAGGCGGTCTATCCGATCGATCAGTCGGATGGCGGGGAGGATGATGATCCGGCTGAGCATGCGCAGTGGTCGGCCAAACTTGCCTCCCTGGGGCGCAACCCTGCCCTGCCCTGGAAGATGCAGTCGCCATCGATTCGGATCGATAGTCAAAGCGACTATCTGAGCGATAAGGGGGACGAAGTCTGGAATGTGCTTCGGGCGCGAGGGATCGAGCATGTGATGTTGACCGGGGTGCACGTCAACATGTGCGTGCTCGGGCGCCCCTTTGGCCTTCGGCAGTTGGCGTCCCATGGTATCGATGTGGTGCTGGTTCGGGATTTGACCGACGCGATGTACAACCCCAAGCGTTGGCCCTTCGTCGATCATCACAAGGGGACGCAGTTGGTGATCGAGCATATCGAGCGGTATGTTTGTCCGACGATCACTAGCGACATGGTGATGGGAGGCGAACCGTTTCAGTTCAGCTTATTGCCCAGCGCTGCGGTATCGCATGCGGTCGGCGGAGGGGTGGAGGGATCGCCCGATCGGTTGGCCGATCGCCTGCTCCCAGCGACCAAGCAATGGCTTGTTCGGCAGTGGCCATCTTCCTGGGAAGCGATGAACACAGATCCTTCGTATCGCAAGGCGGCTTGGTACCGTCGCGCGCTTCGGCTTCCTGATCGCAGCGAGAGTCGTTCACTGCGATTGACGGTCCGCACACAGCCTCAGGTGCGTGTGGAGTGCTGGTGGGAGGGGAAGCCTCTGGTGTTGCAGTCGGAGGCTGGCGGGACTTGGTCGGCCTCGATCCCCGAGGGGGTGCGAGTCGATGGGGATGCCAATTTGCTGGTGCTGAAACTGGACGGCAAGCAGCAGCAGTGGCCGACGGCGACCGAGGTGGCTCTTTCGATCGGGTCGATGCAACGCTCGCTGCACGGGGCGTGGCAGGTTCGACTGGGAGAGGATCCCGAGTGGACCCAGATGCCGCTGCCGGCCAAGTTTGGAGCCAGCACCGATATCGTTGTCGATTTGCGATCGAGTTCATTTGGCAAGGATCGATAGGATGGCAGGCAACAGCCCGACCAACCCCACTGGTTCCCTCGAACCCTCGCCACGCGATCCCTCGTCCCTTCGGTCGGCGCGTTGGTTTCAGCCCGATAGCCTGCGAGGCTTTGGCCACCGATCGAGGCTCAAAGGGATGGGCTACGACGATCTGGACTACCGCGGACGTCCCGTGATTGCGATTCTCAATACTTGGAGCGATCTGAATACTTGCCACTCTCATTTCCCTCAGCGAGTTCAGGAGGTCAAGCGGGGTATTCTGCAGGCGGGTGGGTTTCCGGTCGAAGTGCCGGTGCTGAGCCTCAGTGAAATGCTGATGAAGCCAACGACGATGATGTATCGCAACCTGCTTGCGATGGAGACCGAAGAGGTTCTGCGAAGTCATCCTATCGATGCAGCGGTGCTGATGGGGGGATGCGACAAGACGGTGCCGGCCTTGATCATGGGGGCTATTTCCGCCGACATCCCCTCCATTTTTCTCCCAGCCGGCCCCATGCTCAAAGCGCACTGGCGCGACAAGACCTTGGGGAGTGGATCGGACGCATGGAAGTATTGGGATGAGCGTCAGGCGGGGAATCTTTGTGAGAGCGACTGGTGCGAGATCGAAGACTGCATCGCGAGATCGCCGGGGACCTGCATGACGATGGGAACCGCTTCGACGATGGCCTGCATCGTTGAAGCGATGGGGTGGACTCTTCCGGGGGCAGGGAGCATTCCGGCGGTGGTTTCCGAGCATTCGAGGCTGGCGGTCCAGAGTGGCAGGAGGGCGGTCGAGCTGGCATGGGAAGGGTGGAAGCCATCGCAATGGCTGACCGATGCTTCGTTCCGCAATGCGGTGCGGACGTGGCTGACCATTGGTGGATCGACCAATGCCATCGTCCACCTGATCGCCATGGCACGGCGTGCGGAAGTGCCGCTGAGCATGGAGGATTTTGACCAGCTTTCCCGGACCACTCCAGTGCTGGCCGATATCCGGCCTTGTGGCCGATTCCTGATGGAAGATTTTCATCGCGCCGGCGGCTTGATGGCGCTGCTGCAGCAACTGGAAGACCTCCTGGAGACAGCGGCGATGGGGGTGGCTGGGCATACGCTGAGGGAGTCGATCGAGCGGGGGCGTCGGATCGATGATCAGGTGATTCGCAGTCGCGGCAACCCAGTGTCCGAGGAGGGAGGGGTGTTTGTTCTGCGCGGCAACCTCGCTCCAGATGGCTGTGTCACCAAGGCGCTGGGAGCCGACCCGCGACTGAGTCGGCACCGCGGCCCGGCGATCGTCTTCGATTCCTATCGACAAATGCAACAGCAGATCCACGATCCGAATCTGGAAGTGACGGCCGACCATGTGCTGGTCCTTCGGTCGGCTGGGCCACTTGGGGCCCCCGGCTTTCCCGAATGGGGCATGCTGCCGATTCCTCGCAAATTGTTGCAACAGGGAGTGCGCGACATGGTGCGGATCAGCGATGCGAGGATGAGCGGCACTAGCTATGGGACCTGCGTGCTGCATGTCTCCCCGGAATCGCATCTTGGCGGACCGCTGGCCTTCGTTCGCACCGGCGACTGGATCTCACTTGATCTAGCCAATCGGTCGATTCAGTGGGAGGTGAGCGAGCAAGAAGCGCTGCGGCGAAAAGAAGCGTGGCGTCCTTCCGGTCCCGCGCCCACACGGGGCTACCATCGACTGTATGCGAATCATGTCACCCAGGCTCAGGATGGGTGCGATTTTGATTTCCTCGAAGGACGCAGTCCTGGGGTCGAGCCCGAAATCTTCTAGTTAGCTCGCTCCCTTCGTGCTCTCGCGCCGGAAGCGTTGTAGGGAAGCGTTGTAGGGTGTGTGAGGCCGTCGGTAGGGTGGTTGACTTTCCCGAGGTGGAATCGTCTGGGCAAGA
>JBJSWM010001232.1:0-7257 GCA_046085865.1 Pirellulaceae bacterium | reverse complement strand
CGCAGATCGATTTCAACCGGCCGATGATCGACGAGATATCGCTTCCAGCGGCGGCCAGTTTCACATCGCTTCGCATCTCCTCCAACCACATCAACGCCGTTGCTGCTGCAGCGACGATCCCCAGCTACCTTTGTCCTTCGGATCGAGTCGAACGGACTCAGGCGATGGGATCGGGCAATCCCGCGCCTGGCAGTTATGCCGCTAACATTGGCTGGGTACGGGGTACAACGGGAATCCGTGGGGATCAACCTCCGCTAACCAGCCACAATGGGGCGATGCCTGTGGTGACTCCATCTCACCCCGATCCGTGGCAGGTCCGGGAGATTGGGTTGCGGGATTTCCTTGATGGAACAAGTCAAACAGCCATGCTTGCCGAACGCTTGATCCACAACAGTCAAGTGATCGCAGGCCCTTTTGGCGCGGTATTGCCAGGCAATCTGAAGGAAGGAGTGCTCTCCTACTGCGGCGGCTCGGGCGCCAACCGCTCCCTTCCCGATTGGAATCGCTTTTGCGGTTCGGTCTCTGGTGCCGATCCGCTCTATTCGATTCCGCATGGTCGAGCCTGGATCAGTGGATGGACGCTGGCGGGCAACACCTACATGCACGTGCTACCGATCAATAAGCGGAACTGCCATATCTATGGCGGAGAAGATGATGGCAACAACATGGTGACCCCCAGCAGCAACCATCCAGGTGGAGTGATGGTCACCTATGCCGACGGGCATGTCGAATTCATCAGCGACTCAATTCAGCTTCCCTTGTGGTGGGCACTGGGAAGTCGCGACGGCGGCGATGCAATGATTGAGCCATGAGCTGGCTTCCTATGGGATTCAGCTTGTATGGGATTCACCTTGGGTTTCGATCGGCTCATGGAATCCGATTGGAATCGCCCATGGAATGTGACCGGACGGCCTGCGTTGTGCCGCTAGGACTTAGCCACTCAGTCCTCTCGGCGTCGTTGTCTAGCAGTGGATGGCTTGGACACACTGCCCCTGGGAAGTGTCGAATCGCTTTCCCTTGTCGGCAAGCGGGAGAAGAAGACCACCCGATTCTGCGATCACCCGGCAGGTCCGGGAATTCCTGGGGCACCTGCAGGCAGCCCGGGAGGTGCCGGAGCAGCGGGAGCGGGAGCAAACGGATTGGATGGTAGCGACTGCTGCATCTGTTGCAGTTGCTGTTGCATCGGTCCCAACAGTTTATTGAGCCCGCGATCGAATTGCTTTTGGATGTATCCTTGTGCGGCTTGTTGGCCCAGTTGCACCGTCATCTGCGAGAGCCCTCGCATATCAAGCTGCGGTTGCTGGACCGTTCCACCGACAGGTATCGACAGCGACTGACCGGCGAGGGACTGAAGAGCCGCTTGGTTGCCGAGCCATTCCTTGCGAATAGGGACTTGGGCGACGAGGTTCAGGGAGCCATCGATTCCGACATCGCCCGAGGTAACGATCGTGACATCGCCTGCCTGAATTTGGAGATTGCGGTGAGCGACACGTCCCTGTCGGACTGCGAAATCGATCGGTTGGGGTGCCAACTGCAACCACTGCTCCGGCTCGGTGGCCACACTGGGCGACAGTCCCTTTCTCAATTCCTTGACCTGCTGCACCAACAGCAGCAGCTGATCGGCGAGGGGGCCTGAACCGACGGTCGCACCGTGAATCATGATCTGGCCTGCAAAGGTCTGTTGCATGGCGTCCGACGGTACGATCGTCGCTTCATCTAGACGTAGACTGAGACTTCCTTCCACTCGCGTGACATCGGCAAGAAGCGGAGTCACATATTTCAGCCATCCTCGACACATCTGCGGAGTGATCGCCACCTGATCCAGCACCACCTGAGGTGACTGCTGGATGCGAAGCATCTTGTCATTTAGATTGCTTGTCAAATTCCACCGCACCGTTCCCTGACTGACTGGAATCTCCGCCGAACTGCGGAAGACTCCACGTTCCACAACCAGCGGGATATCAGCGCTTCCAATGTCGATCCCGATCGCCTGGGCCTGATCCCATCCCAGTTTGGTCTGCACCGCGAGGGCATCGGCCCAGCCGTCGGACTTTGTCGACTTCCACTGAATCTCCAGAGGTTCCACCCTCTCGCCGCTCATCATCAGATAATCCCCGATCCAGGGGCGGAGTCGTTCGATCACCCGCTGCGCGTCGTAGCGGAATTGTCCCTGCACCACCGCCTCTGCGCCATCCACCGGCTGCAGCCATTTGGCTTGACCTTGGTAAGCGAACCAGGGCAACTGCAGCGTCGAGGAGTCAACCAGAAGCGATCCATCGGCGTAGCGAAAAACACCCGATAGATCTGCCAACGCCTGCGGCTCGGTCCATAGAACTTGAGCTGGATTGACTGAAGCGGCTGTGGAGACATAGGAAGCGTTTGCTGCGGAGTTGTTGACAAGTTGCAGCCCCTTGGCATCCGTCGTCACGCGCCACTGAAGCTGTTCCTTGGAAGCAGTCCAACTGGCGTTGCCTGTGACGTCTCCGGTCAGCAGTGTGGAAGGAGCCGCACTGGTGGAGTTGGTGGCGGACGCCAGTCGCGCAGGATCGACACGGTAGGCAGCGATTCCCTGCCTGGAAAGCCCGTCGGGAGATGGCGAATCCTGTGCAGCGATAGCAAACGAGTGGGCTTTGACATCGAGTCGATCGATTGAGAATGCGGTGGGCTGACGCGAATCAAACTGACCACGAAACTCTCCCTCCAACTTCGGTTCACGATAGGCGAATCCATCTGCGACGACAGCCATATCGTCGATCTGAACGCGTGCTTCCTGAATCACTAGCGCCTGCAAATCCGCCATCCCTTTCGCGGCGACCGAACCCTTGCCTCCCACCTGAACCGGATGGGCACCCGGAACCAACCAGAGGGCTCGTTTCTGCCATCCACTCAAATCTCCATCGCATTGCACTGCGAAGGCCGCCATCGGAGGACCGGCCGAATTCGCTGGGGAACTTGCAAGGGCCAGTGGGCTTTCGATCGTCATCCGCAGCGCATCGCGGAGGCTGGTCAACTGAGCTCGCCCTTCCACCAAATGCGTGGGCCTTCCGTTCTCCAGTTGGACGATGCAGTCGACCACGCCATCCCAAGCCGGCTCCTGTAGGTCGCCTTGCCCCATCGATACCGTCAAGGGCGATGTTTTGACGCTTCCCGATACCTGAACTCGACCCGCCGCCTGTTCCAACCAATTCAGCTCGGCCGCTGCATTTCCCGACAGGTGCGTGATCGGAAGAACAAACCATTTCGCCAGGCGCTGCTGAAGCTTGTCGAAATCGATATTGGCCGTCAGCTTCCCTTCCGTCCAATCCCCTTTCCCTTCGACGCGTCCGAACTCCGAATCGCAGGAGAGCATCAACTGCGGCGTCTGGTGAGGGCCGGGCCCCAACTGAAGCTCCGCCGAAAATGCCTGCTCCCACTTCATCGTATTGCCTTGAAGTTGAGCGACTAGGTCGCCCAGCCTGGCGCGGAGTTGCGCTGTCGGAATGGCGCCACTGGTGCTTTCCTGAATCAGGGATACGGTGGCCTTCCCGGCGATCAATCGGGCATCTTCCGGCATCTGAACCAGCCCCGGTGCGCAACGCTGCAGCGAAGCCATATCGACTTCGCCACGGAGGTTCATCGTGCCTCCCTCCAACCACGGACGAGTGGCGGTTGGCATCGCCAGAGGCATGGGGACGGAGAGAAAGCCACCCAACTGCCCAAAGTCCGACTGGAATTCGATATTCTGCGACACGATTCGTTCGGGGCTCATCGTAAACTTTCCCGAGAGCCGTGATTGCTGGAGCGAGGCGCCCGAGGGGCCAAGCCACTGAGGCGCTGCGACGACCAGATGGTCTAGCTGTAGCGAGGAGAGGTCCGCAAGCCAATTCTGAGCCGACTCGACCGTCACATCGGCGCGCAGAGACAGGTTGCCCGTTAGCTTTTCCCATGGCAGCTCCGGGAAGCGGTGTTTGGAGACCGCGAGGAACTCCAGTGGAACTTGGTCGGTCACCGCCTCCAACCGGAAAGGCCCCACCGCCTTCTCTCCAGGATTTCCCGGCAACTGCTCGAACCGAATCGTAAATCCGCTCGACCTCGCCGGCGGTTCGGTCAGGGAATCGGCAGGCAGAAGCCCTGGTTGGAATTCATGAAGCGACGCGGCCAATTGAACTGGCGGAATCGGATGGGCGGGGCTTGGGAAGGGAACATTGGCTTCCGCAATGACGATATTCCATCTCGCCGGCTCCACGAGATCCTCGATATCGATCAGTGCATTGCGGATCGCGACCGCCCCTTTCAGTGGTTTGGCCGACTTGCTGGAACTACCCGGAGTCGCAGCGAAGTTCGATGCCAGCGGTTCCAGGGCCTTTTCGATTTGCGTCGATCCTTGGTGCACTTCCACCCGGATCATCAGACCTTCGACCAGGACCTCGCCAAGCTGACTGGAATCGAAAGCCAACTGCGTCAGGGTTCGTGGAACCTCCAACCGTTCCAACGAAAGCAGCAACTGGCCATCCTGGTCGCGTACCTGCACTCCATCGATCGCGCAAGGGCTGAACCAACCGATCTGAAGAGATTGGAGGTCGACTGAGAGAGGGGCAATCGGTGCAAAGCGATCGATTGCCCAGAGCGCGACACTGCGACGACTGACCAGCGTCGGAAGGATAGCCAGCGAAAGGATCAGTAGGGCCAAGCATGCAAGCAGCAGCTTGAGCCACCGGCGCGGCTTCCTACCAGCAGGCGATTCGGCCACTTCTCTACGACTTGCGGCACGCGATCCAATCATGGCCAGATCCTTCGTATTGATTCAGTCGTCCTCTGGGTTGGGGAGTGTAGAAAAGGTGGTGGATCAGGGTCGATACCAATCCGGCAGTGGAGACCTGCGATGACTAGGTCGCCCATCCCGGGTGGTTCGCTGAACTAGCTGTGTGGGAATGTTACGAGCGACGCGCCAAACGACTGCCAGCTATCCAAATCGGCTCGCGGAGAACCTCTTTGCTAGCGATGCCAGCGTGTAGACCGGCTTCCTGGCAATTGCCTCTTGAGATGGGAAAAGGAGCATCGACAAGCCGGCCATTGACGCGCTGCAATGGCTAGCAGTTCTTTAGAAGCCGCCCGGCCGGCCCATCACCAAGTCGCAACGTTTTCACCGAGGCTTCCCATTGGCTGAGAAACCTTCGGGGCTGTTTGTCGATTGCGATCCAGTTGGATCCCAGCCACCATGGAAACGATTCCGCAGGCTAGGGCAGGATAAAAACGGCACTGGTGATGGCAGCAGCCTGCAGGAACGTGCCTGGTTCGCTGTAGGGAATGGTCTCCATCGTCCAGGGCATGCAGTTTCCTGGCCGCTGGTGTCCTAGTGCGTACTGGCATTCCCAAGGTGGATTCACACCGACGTGGTAAGGCAGCATCAGGACATTTCCGAAGAAGACGGCACTGGAGAGAACGGGTTGCATCACCGGTCCCACTTCATGCCCGTAGCGTTCCAGTTGCAATTCTTCGAAGTAGAGCGGGTGGTGGCAAATTCCCGACGCCTTCCACTGAACGGTGGCGGGAATGAACGACCTAGGGGCGTCGGGTGCAGCATGGATGCCACAACGTACAGGAAGTCCCCAAGCTTCGGAAACGTAGACCAGATCGGGATCGCTGAGCCGCGACAACGGGATATGCTGTGTCTTCCCCGATGCGGTTTGCACCACTGCCGCATCATGCTCTAGATCGATCAACTTGGCATCGACGATGAACTGTCCTGTGTGATCATTCCACGGTCGCAGCGGCGCTTTCTCTGCGAACGCCATGCGTTTGGTCTCCTCGCTTCCGCGATCATTGACGCCGACGGCGAAAGTTGGAGACACGTCGAGACTGATCGTTTCAATCTGGCTAGCGCGGGCTTTCTCTCGGGATGGGTCGCAGTTCTCTGGCTGAGGCTCTTTCGCACTCCGCTCCACATCCAGCGGCTTGCGGAACGGAGAATCCTTAGGCAACGAATCCTGGGATCTGGAAGCATCAGCTCGATTGGCATCCTGGAATGGCGAAGGGGCTCGATCCTCCTGCACGTCCGCAGGCGTTTCTGGAAGCTGCTCAGGCAACTGCAGGGAGGGCTGTCGGAAAGGAGCTTGCGGAATTGCCTCTGGAGCCTGGCCCGGAGTATTGGGCAAGGTTGGTAGAGGGAGCGCGGAACCTAAGCCAGGCGCCTGGGTTGGAGGTTGCGCCGGAATTGGCTCGATCGCTGTCTCAGGCAGCAAGGAACGGCCCGAGTCGGTAGGTGGCTGTGGCAAGGAAGGCAGAGTATCTGGACCATTACCAATGGACAGTGGCGGAACGGTTGGCGGGGAGGATGGAGGGACCAACGGCAGTTCGGGCGGCAATAGATTGCCTGGAGCTGCTGGGGCAGCAGGCAGTGTCAAAGGAGCAGGTTCGCTGCTGGGAAGTGACTGCAGATTGGTGGCTGCGTCCCTGGATGCTGCCTCGGGCAGCAGCGCCGGTGGAACAGAGGCTGGAGGCGTTGGTAGATCCTGGATCAGCAACGAGCGGCTTGGTGCGCTAGATGAATTTCCATTGGAACCTTGAGGCAACGTATCAAACACCGCGGCTGTCGTGGTGGAGGCTGCAGGCGACTTGGCGGTCTGCTGCTGTGGGTTGGAACCCTGCACCAGTTCTTGGTGCGATGCGGTCACAACGGCTGGTTCACCGGGCACCGTCATTTCGATGCGGCGGCGAAGTGAATTGCCGGGGATGCGATGGGGAGTCACGGGAGCCTGGACAGCGGTGGCGCTGGGTGTGGTTCGATTGGGCCGAGCAGCAGGAGCGGAGTCGGCGGGAGTTGGGGAGGGTGCGGCCAGAGAGCTTTTCTTCCAGCGCAAGACGACAGTGCCTTGAGTCGTCTGTGAGGGGCCTTGCTGGGCCTGCGTCGAGGGTCTCGGGGTGGTTATCGCCGATGCAGCGGCCGCCGGTTGGACTGCAGCCGGAGGGGGAGACTGTGGGCTAATGGTGTTGGCATAGGGAACCGGGGACCAGGATTGTCCCAGAGTCTGGGTGGCCGGCACTGCCGCGCTGGCCAGGAAGAGACTGGCCGGCAAGGAGGCACCCAGCCCCCAGCGCCGGCAGACCGACATGGTGACTTCCTTCCAATCAGGACGCGTCGCCGCCCCCTGAATGGTCTGGACTGTAGTTGGGTGCTTCCTGCGTGATGGCGATGTCATGAGGATGATTCTCCCGCACGGTGGCGGCTGACACTTGGATGAATCGCGCGTCCTTGCGCAATTCGTCGATGGTACGAGT
>JBJSWM010001231.1:0-6633 GCA_046085865.1 Pirellulaceae bacterium | reverse complement strand
ATCGCGCGGTTTTGGACCGCAGCATCCATCAGATGGAACAGCGAGGATACTCTCTGGAAGCGGCTAGAACGCATTCCCAGGCGACTTGATCTCTCGCCGTCGTCGGGAAGGCTTGGTTGACCGTTGCATCCTCGTTCGTTCTTGCAGCGACGCATTGCCTGCACCCCTAAGTTGGCTCACAATGTCAGATCGATTTCCTCTGATCGATTCTTGATGGAAAGGGTGCTTGGTGTGAGCCTTGGGCGGGGTGCTGTTGGTTCCTCCTGGCAAGCGAGGTCGTTTTGGCTTATCAGGCCACTAAGAAGTTCCGGAGAGTGGTTTGTCTGAGTTGTATCCTGCCTACCGAGCCCCAGCCGAAGACGGTCAGCGATTTCACCATCCGCCGATCGAGCAGTGGCGGCAATGCCTGGACAATCAGGTAGCTCGAAAGCTCCCCTCCGGTGGGCCGCTTGGTGACTTGCGGCATTTTCAAAAGCAGGTTCGCGAGGAGGCGATCCCCCTGCTGGAACGTTTTACCGGAATCGTTTCCAAGGCGCCGCTGTTTCCCAGTGATCAGGCAACGCCTTGGATTGGTTCGGGACATCAACCGGAACTCTATCATCCGGGGGTGTGGTACAAGAATTTCGTCGCGGAACGATTGGCTAGGCAAAGCGGGGCGATCGCGGTTCATGTCGTCGTCGATACCGACGCATGTCGACACTTTCATTTGAAGGTTCCCGCCGTGGGGGAACGGTCTGGGGAATTGCGATTGGAACTGGAGGCGTGGGATCGGCAGAGAGCTGCCATGCCATGGGAGTTGCTGGCGTGCGTCGACTGGCAACTGGCCGAATCGTTTGCATCGCGTGTTGGCACGCGGGTGCGGGGACTGGGAGTGGCCGAGCCGTTGCTGAACCGATTTTGGCCGACCGGTATCGAGTTGCTGAGGCAGGGATGTTTCTGGTCCGATGCGATGGCGGGAGTTCGGTGTGCCGCCGAGCGATTTTTTGGGGTGTGCCAGTGGCAGGTGCCGATGAGTTGGATCTGCCAGACATGGGGATTCGCGAGATTCGTCGATGCCATTGTTGCGGACCATCGGAGGTTCGCTTTGCTTTACAATGCCTGCCGCGATGCTTATCGACTCCACCATGGAACGGAGAATCCCGCGCAGCCGGTTCCTGCTCTGGAGCAGCGTGAAGGGTGGCAAGAGCTTCCTTTCTGGGTCTATTCGGCGGATGCCCCCACTCGACGGTCGCTCTGGGTGCGCCAAGTTGGCGGTGACCTGCACTGGAGCGACCTGGCGGGATGGGAGCAGGTGGGGAGTCAGAAAGAAGGGGTGGAAGCGATCCGAACCCCAGGAAGTCGAAGGCCAGTTCGTATTGGACCTAAGGCGCTGGTGACGACCCTTTACCTGCGAGCGATCGTTTTTGATCTATTTGTCCATGGGATTGGTGGGGGGAAATACGATCAAATCACCGACCGATTGATCGCCGATTGGTTG
The DNA here is from genome assembly GCA_046085865.1 of Pirellulaceae bacterium. GTDB lineage: Bacteria > Planctomycetota > Planctomycetia > Pirellulales > Pirellulaceae > JBEISR01. Next base: position 5,156 of record JBJSWM010001231.1, on the reverse strand, counting down.
GGATGCGAAGCGCCGCCCCTCTGCGTCGCTACGGCGACGCAGCACTGGAGTTGGCCAAGCGATCCTCACGCGCCGCTTCGCTCTTCGCAGGTCCGATCCTCGGCGTGGTTCGAGCGATATCATCCGGAGGTGATTCGGGAGGAGCCGCCGGTCACGCTTTGGAATGAAGTTCCAGAGGAATCCCAGGCTTGGAAGCGATGTCTGGAACTTAAGGCGCGGCTGCTTAGCGATATCCCACCACGAGGTGCGAAGAAGCAGTGGCATCGCCAGATCGGACAGGTCAATCATCAGATCCTGGAGCTTCGGCAGTGGCAGTCCCAGAGGCTTGGCGAGGCGATGGCGGAAGCGATCTACCAGGAGCAGCAAACGGCAATCCGTCGCTCTCGAGAACTCTCCTGGAGCCTGTTTGGCCAGGCGCAGATGGAGCGGATTGTCGCCGGATGGCTTGCGGAAGTTTGACCGTTGCTTGCTCCGGCAACTGCGAACATGCTTCCCTGGGTCGCTGTCGAACGCGAAGAAAATAGCGCCCCCTTGTTGGAGCGACTCCCGTCCGGACATCGACCGTCAGCGGACCGCCAGCATTCGCTCCAACGCCGTCAGCGACCACTTAGCCACTTCGGGGTCGACCACGATGGGGTTGACGATGGAGTCATCGCGAAGATTCTCAAGGCTCCAGGCCAAGTGAGCCAGATCGATTCGGTACATCGTCGCGCACATGCAGACGACGGGCGATAGGAAGTGAATTTCCTGTTCGGGATGTTCCTTCTTCAGTCGGTTCACCAGGTGCAGTTCCGTGCCGATCGCCCACTTGGTTCCAGGCGGGGCCTTGCGTACCGTCTCGATGATCTTGCTGGTCGATCCCGAGATGTCGGCGATGTCGTTGACTTCCTGCATGCATTCGGGGTGCACCAAGATCTGAATGCCTGGCATCGACTTGCGAAACTGCTCGACGTGGCTGGCGCGGAACATTTGGTGAACGCTGCAGTGTCCTTGCCAGAGAACGACCCGACTGTCGACAATCGACTGTTCGGTGTTTCCCCCCAGTTCCTCGTAGGGATTCCAGACCGGCATCTGGGGGTTGGTGATTCCCATCTTCAGCGCGGTGTTGCGGCCCAGGTGCTGATCGGGGAAGAAAAAGACCCGTTTGCTTTTCTGGAACGACCACTCCAGCACGGCTTTGGCGTTGCTGCTGGTGCATACGATCCCGCCATGGCGGCCGCAAAAGGCCTTCAGTGAAGCGGCGGAATTGATGTAGGTCACGGGAGTCATGTCGCCTGTGTCGATCCATTCACCTAGTTGTTGCCATGCCGATTCGACCTGTTGGATGCCCGCCATTTCGGCCATGCTGCAACCGGCGGCCATGTCCGGAAGGACCACCGTGACTCGCTGGCCATCCCGCTCCTGGAGTTTCTCCGGTCGATTGGCCAGAATGTCGGCGGTTTCCGCCATGAAGTGGACGCCGCAAAAGACGATGTAGCGGCAGTCGGGGCTGTCGGCAGCCATTCGGCTGAGCTGATAGCTGTCGCCGGTTAGGTCGGCGTGGGCGATCACCTCATCTTGTTGGTAGTGGTGTCCCAGGATCAGCAGCTTGCTGCCCATCGCTTTACGGACCGATGCGATACGCGAACAGAGTTCATCGTTGGACAGTTGTCGGTAGGGGGCAAAGGGATGCTTGCCTTCGCTGGAGGTCTTGGCGATCGGTAGCATGGATGGGGATCCTTGGAATCCAGTTCTTTCAAATCCGGCAGAGCGATGGACGGGAATCGATCGAGTCGCGATGCGAGGCATGGACAGACGGCCCCCTGCCATCGCGGAGGATCGCTTGCATCTCTCCCTTGCCTGAATGATACCGTTGGTGCCCTATCGTCCCAAGTCCCCAAATCGTGGCGAAGGGGTGAGGGAGTCACCAAGGGGCATTGGACGAGACGGCCGAACCGTTGCCGGGGAATCCACGGGGCGAGGTTGGAAGACGGTCAGCGACTTGCAGGATCAAGAAACGGTCCAGGTCTCTCCACCTTCGAAGAGCGACCGGAGATCGCCGGTTCCTTTTTTCCCCTTGGCCTGATCGACTTGTGCCCGCATTGCTTCATCGAAGGTCGGCGTGTCGACATCGCGGAACACGCCGATCGGTTCTGGGAATTCAGGATGCCGCATCCGTCCCAGCATGTAGGTGAGCGCGGGATGAGCCTTTTCGTCGTGGACGAGAATTTCGCCGACCGATTCCGGATTGGCCTTCAGATCGACCACTTCCAGTTCCAGGCCTCGCAGCCGAATCCCCTTGTCGCGGTTCTTTCCAAAGAGAAGTGGTTTCCCATCTTCCAGCTCGATGGTGGTGTCGTCCCTGGTCGCCTTTTCGGCAGCGTAGTTCCAAGCGCCATCATTGAAGACGTTGCAATTCTGATAGACCTCCACGAAGGAGGTGCCTCGGTGCGCGGCGGCTCGCTTGAGCACCATTCCCAGATGCTTGATCTGGGAGTCGACGCTGCGTGCGATGAAGGTGGCTTCTGCGCCCAAAGCGATGGTGATGGGATTGAGCGGATGGTCGATGGCACCCATGGGAGTGCTTTTGGTGACCTGGCCTTCGACGCTGGTCGGGGAATACTGCCCCTTGGTAAGGCCATAGATACGATTGTTGAAGAGGACGATATTCAGATCGACATTACGTCGCATCAGGTGAATGAAGTGGTTGCCTCCAATGCTCAGTGCATCGCCGTCTCCGGTGATCACCCAGACCGATAGGTCGGGGCGCGTTACCTTGAGTCCGGTGGCGACCGCAGGCGCGCGGCCATGGATCGAGTGGACTCCATAGGTGTTGACGTAGTAGGGGAAGCGGCTGGAGCAGCCGATGCCGGAGATGAAGACTGTTTTCTCGGGAGGCACTCCAATTTCCGGGAGCACTTTCTTCATCTGGGCCAGGATCGAGTAGTCGCCGCAACCGGGGCACCATCGAATGTCCTGGTCGCTAGCGAAGTCGTTGGAAGTCAGTACGGGAAGCGGTGCGTTCATGGCTTGATGGTTCCAGCCTGGCTGGTGGATTGAAATGGAAAATCGATCAAATCAACGAAGTTGTGCTCGGATCGCTTCCAGCACCTCGATGGTTGAAAATGGCTTGCCCTTGACCTTGTTCAGTCCGATGCAGTCGACCAGGTACTTCGATCGCAGCAACATTCTCAGTTGCCCCATGTTCAGTTCCGGGACCAGCACCTTGCGGTAGCGAGAGAGGATATCCCCCAGGTTTTCAGGAAATGGGTTCAAATAGCGAATGTGCGCATGCGCGACTTTGAGCCCTTCGCTTTGCGCTTGCTCGACCGCCGTCAGGAAGGCTCCGTGGGTACCGCCCCAGGAGATGACCAGGAGGTCGCCAGTTTCTGGTCCAACCACTTCTTGAGGCGGCAGTAGCTTGGCCGCATTGGCCACCTTTTCCGCTCGCAGATGCACCATCCTCTGATGGTTTTCTGGGTCGTAGCTGATGTTGCCTGTGCCGTTCTCTTTCTCGATCCCGCCGACCCGGTGCATCAGTTCGGGTGTGCCGGGAATGGCCCAGGGTCGCGCCAGCAGTTCATCTCGGGCGTAAGGGAGGAACGGACCATCGGAGGGGGGACCTTGCGGATGTTCGATCGGGATCGGCGCCAGCTTGGCCGGATCGGGAACCGCCCACGGTTCGGCACCATTGGCGATGTAGCCATCCGACAGCACGACGACGGGAACCATCAATCGGGTGGCGATCATCCATGCTTCCTGGACGATCTGAAAGCAGTCGGCCGGGCTTTGTGCCGCCAGCACAGGAAGTGGCGCTTCCCCGTTGCGGCCAAAGAGAATTTGAAGAAGATCTGCTTGTTCGGTCTTGGTTGGAAGGCCCGTGCTGGGGCCCCCGCGCTGGACGTCGATGACCAGAAGCGGCAGTTCCAGCATGATCGCCAGCCCCATCGCTTCCGCCTTCAGTGCGATCCCAGGTCCACTGGAGGTGGTGACGGCCATCTGGCCACCGTAGGATGCACCGATGGCGCTGCACACGGCAGCGATCTCGTCTTCCGCCTGAAATGTCAGCACCCCAAAGTGCTTCAGGCGGCTTAATTCATGAAGGATATCGCTGGCAGGGGTGATCGGATACGAAGCATAGAACAGTTCCTTTCCCGACCGTTTGGCGGCGGCAACTAGACCGATTGCCAGAGCCTGATTTCCCATGATATTGCGATAGGTACCTGGCGGCAGCTGAGCCGGTTCGATGCGGTAGGTGGTACCGAAGGCTTCTGTTGTTTCACCAAAAGCCCAGCCCGCCCTCAGCGCGCGTTCATTGGCCCTTGCCACCTCTGGCTTGCCACCGCCGAACTTTCCGTGAATGAAGCGAAGGGTCGCATCGAGATCGCGGCCGTAGAGCCAATAGATCAGGCCCATGGCAAAAAAGTTTTTGCAGCGATCTGCCTCCTTCTGCCCCAGTCCCTCCGCCGAAACTGCCTCGCGGGTCAGGCGAGTCATCGGCACGCGGACTAGGCGGTAGTTCTCCATCGCCGGGTCGTCTAACGGGTTGGTTGAAAGCTTGGCCAGCTTCAAATCCTTGTCGTCGAAATTGTCTTCATTGACGATCAGCAGGCCCGTCTTGCGAAGATCTGGAAGGTTGGTCACCAAGGCGGCAGGGTTCATCGCCACCAGCGCGTCCAGCGTGTCGCCTGGGGTATGGACTTCATGCGATGCAAACTGAACCTGAAACCCTGAAACTCCCGCACGCGTTCCTCGCGGCGCGCGAATTTCCGCCGGAAAATCGGGGAATGTCGCCACATCGTTGCCGTGCAAAGCGGAGGTGTTCGTCAACTGGGTACCGGCCAACTGCATCCCGTCGCCCGAATCCCCCGCCAGCCGAACGGTGACATGGGAAAGCGATTGAGTGGACTTGTCGAGGTGCGGAGCCTGCGGAGATTCGGTGGACATGGATGGCGAAACCTGATGCGGACCTAGCGGTTGGCATGGAAAGATACACCGGTTGTATCGATCGAATCGATTGTCCGGATTCACCTTATTCTTGCAAAACGCCTAGGCTCTGGAAACCGCAAAAGGGCTGCATCAGTCAGGCTTCTAACGGCTTCAAGAACAAGTCAGCTTGGCCGCCAATTCGCAAGGAACCAAACGCAAAATGGAGGCGAATTCTCTATTTTGGAATG
>JBJSWM010001230.1:0-12049 GCA_046085865.1 Pirellulaceae bacterium | reverse complement strand
CCGCGCACTAGGCGAGGGGGGATGTCGATCGACGGCCGGCGCTATGCCTCGCCACCTGGAGTCCATCGACTGGTCCAAAGGGGCCAGTGTTGGTCGATCTGCTTTTCGAGGTGTTCCAGATCACTGTCGTTCTGAAGGATGTGCGTGGCATGCTCGCGCTTCTGTTCCAGGGAAAGCTGCGACGCCTCCCGCTGCTCCCATTCCAAAGCTGTCCACCCTCGCTTGGCCGCCCACGCCATCCTCCGCTCCCTAGGAGTCTCCAGAAACACCACCCAATCGCAGAGCGGTCGCCATCCGGCTTCCAGGAGTAGTGGCGCGTCGAGGAGAACTAGGGGAGGCGATCCACTCTCTTGATTTCGAAGCGCCTCCAGCCGTTCCATCGCCTGGTGCCTGATCCAAGGATGGACGATCTCTTCCAGATGATGACGATTCTTCTTTGCCTGATCGGATGGCCCAAAGACCATCCGCCCCAAGACCGCGCGATCAATCGCCCCCGAACTGTCGAGGATTTGACGACCGAATCGCTCGACCAGGGACTCGCGAATCTCCCGTTGCCGGAGGGCATGGTGGCCCAACTGATCGGCATCGATCCGCACGGCACCACGCGCCTCCAGCATGCGAGCCACTTCCGACTTGCCGGAAGCGACCCCGCCGATCAATCCCATCACGCGCATCGCCATTCCTCCTCCCGTCGCTCAGGGTCTCCTGGAGCATGGGTCTCCTGGAGCATGGCGAGTCGACCCGAGGCTGATTCTTGACTTGGCAACCCGCCGCTTAGCGAGGGGCTCGCGCGGTCCGCCGCGAAAAGCCGATGACATCGAGCGCCTGGTAGACCTCTTCCAGCGTCTTCTCGCCAAAGTTCGTGATGCTCAAAAGAGTATCGGGTGTGCTGTGCAGCAGATCCCGCACCGTGAAAATACCTTTCTCTTCCAGGCAGTTGGTGGTCCGAACCGACAGGCCGATTTCGGCGGTGCTCAGATCAAGCCGTTCTCGGAGTTGGCGGGCTTTCTCATCAGCAGGGCTTAGAGGGATTCGAGTCATTCGTCTATCCTCCTTGAATCAGGACTCCATCGAAAAGCGATCCATCGCTTCCGCTGCCTGGACCGCGGCCAAAGGCAACCAAGTTGGAAGTATACCTCAGCAGCCATGGTTGCAACCGCCCGCTGGCATGCAGGAAGAAGAAAAAACTACCGCATGCTAGCATTCAAAGTCTTTTGGGTGCGCTGCTGGTAGATCGCTAGGCCATGCAGAGCGTGGTAGAGACCGCCGCAATCCAGATCGACGGCGGCGGCGGCTTCCAGGTAGTCGCACAATCGATGAGCGGCTCGTTCCACCCACCGCTCGGCAAGCTGCTCTTGCGGCAGTGCGAATGCGAGAAATTCCAGCATGTGTCCGGTGGCGCTGATATTGAGCGATAGGTCGGCCGATCGACCGGGCAGATCGGTGTAGTTGGTCGACAGGGAGCCATCGGAGTTCTGCATTTGGCGGGCTCCTTGAATGGCGGCATCCACTCGCTTTTGCGCCGCTTCCCAGGGACCGGTGATCGCCCCTTGGTGTCGCTTTCGGAAAGCCAGAGCGTGCGCCAATCCCTGCAGTCGATGCGTTCCACCGCAGGCGCTGGTGGCCAGGTCAGCCTTGGCTTCGAAATCGACCAGGGCGTCGTAATTCCATTGCCTGCCATCGCGCGCCATCCACTGCTGATCGTCAGGGAAATAGTGCATCAAAGCGATCATGGTCCAGGCATATTCCGGGATCGGATTGTCGGGGACATCCCACTGGGCTTGGCGAGCCCAATCGAAAACGGTGAAGGACTGATCTCCTACTTGGACGATGCGGTCTCCCTCGACTCCCGCCTGGGCAAGGATCGCTAGCCATTGATCGACGTGGCCCTGACCGATGTAACTTCCTGGCTCCAACTTCGCTCGCATCCCACGTCGTCCAGTAGGCAGCAGATCCCCTGGGGCCAGTTCCCATCCCTGAATTGCCCCCCTCCGAAAGCAAATCGGAGCGCAGGCAAGGCGCCTTCGGGGGTCTCCAGTGGCAGGTTGTCTCCGTAGGCAATCACGCCATGGAAGATCTGCCACGCGGCATTCAGGTCGGACCGAAGCGATCGGTTCTTCAGGTTCTCAGCGAGTACCTTTTCGATGCGATTTGAGAGATTCCGGCCGTTTTCTTCCTTCGCTGGCAAATTTCGGTCGGGACTTCCAGCGATTCCCGCGACCGACGCATCGGTCGAACTGGAGCCAGGGGAATCGGGCATTGTGGGGCTACAGCCGACCAGCCCCACCAGCACTCCTGCGAACTGCCAGTGTCTCATGGCAGACCAAAGCGACCGGACTACCCGTTCCCAGATGGCGATTTGCTGGGGAATCCGATGAATCAACTTGCCAGACATGCCATCATCCTTCGCAGAATCGACTCCCCCGATGCAAGAGGATCCACGATAAACCGAAACGGCTGTTTTTCAATCGTGGCCGATGCTGGCAACAGCGAGGACGAAGTCGAGCTTTCGGAAAACCATAGGAAAAAGAGGTCGACAGGGAGAGTTGGACTTGGAGTTGCCCGGGGAGAACCGATACGATTGGGTGGCGGTCGATGGGACCGCGTGTTGGAAACCAAGTCGATGCTCGGGAGTTGACTCGATGAATCGCGCATGGGGATGGCTTGTGGTGGGGCTTTTGGCCGTTTCGGTCGCCTCTTTTCTTTCTGCGCCCACGAACGCTCAGGATGCTCCGGTAGCCAGTCCTCCCAAAGGCCAGCAGACGCTCGACGAAGCCACCGACCTGAAACTGGACGCGGAGACGCCAGACCAACTGGCTCGCGTCATCGAGCTGGGGGAAAAGGCGATCGCCGAGGGGCTGGAAGAAGAGGATGTGCAGGTCGCCAAGCAGTTGATCGCGGCGGCAAGCCTGCAGCGGGCCGAGCTTTACTACAACCAGATCATCCAATCGCGAGCCCAGAATCCGACGATCCTTCGGCGGCTGCGCGGGAACATTCTGAAGGACCTTCAGCGAGCCATCGAAAATGATTCGACGCTGGCCGAAGCCTATTTGATGCTGGCCAAAGTCGAAGAACCACCCAAGGGCCTGGAGGCGATCAAGAAAGGGATTGAGCTGCTGAAGGACCGGCCGACGGAACTGGCTCAGGCACTACTGGTTCTGGCCGCACTTGCCCCCACACCTGAAGAGAAACTGGAGGCTTTGGATCGAGCGATCGAGGCGGACAGCAGCAATCTGGAAGCTTGGCAGGCACGCATCGGACTGCTGGTGGCGACAGGGAAGTTCGATCTCGCGTATGAAGGGGCCAAGACCTTTCTCGATCAGCAGCCAGACAACCTCTTCGCCATTCAGGCCGCTGTCGCTGCACTCAAGGAATTGGATCGGACCGACGACGCCATCGCCCTGCTGACCGAGAAGATCGAATCGCTCGGCGACCCCAGTCCGCTCTACCGAGTGCGCGCCGAGATGTACATGGAGAAAGAGAAGCCGGATGAGGCGATTGCCGATCTGACCAAAGCAGTGGAAGCCGACCCGCGCGATCTTCAGTCACTTCTGATGCGTGCTCAAGTCCACCTCCAGAAGGATGATTTCGACAAGGCCGAAGAAGATATCGAAGACATTCTGGCGCTCCAGCCCAACTCCCCAGGGGCTCTCTACTTTCGATCGCTGATCGCCGCCAATCAAAAGCGGATGGACGAAGCGATCGACGATCTGCAGAAACTGGTGCGGATGGTACCCGACAACATCCAGTTCCTTTTGCAGTTGGCGTCGTTCTATCAGATGGATGATCGTCCAAACAAAGCGATCGAGCTAGCGGACGAGATTCTCAAGGCGGACAAACCCGAATGGAAGGAAGTTGCGCACCGAGTCTATCGCTTGCGGGGGGATGCACGGCTGAGCGTCGGGAAGCATGTCGAAGCAATCGCCGATTTCGAGAAGGCAATTGAATTGGTACCGGCGGAAGAGAAAGAAAGTCGATCGGGCTTGCTGAACAATCTGGCCTGGGTTCTAGCGACCAGCCCCAAAGACGAAATCCGCAACGGAAAACGCTCCGTGGAACTTGGCACCGAGGCTTGTGAGTTGACCGAATTCAAGGAGGCTCACATCCTGTCGACGCTGGCTGCTGGCTACGCGGAGATCGGCAATTTTGAAGAAGCGATCCAATGGTCGACCAAGGCGGTCGAACTGGGCTCCCAGGAGAACGCCGAGCAGCTGGATCAGCTCCGCAAGGAACTGGAAAGTTACCAACAAAACAAACCGTGGCGGGAACAACAGGATGTGCAAGAGAAGAAAGCCCCGATCGTCCCGTCGGCTGATGGTGTCGACACCTGATCGGTTTCGGCTCGACCGCAACGTCCTGCGACCGCTACAATAAGAGCGGACAATCGGCGAGACTTGCAGCTTCCTGACGTGGCAAATCCCTTCGATTTCATCCTGCGACGCGGAACTGATCCCCCTCAGTGGCTCGGAATCGATCGCTCTCAAGGGGATGCCAGATCCACTGGCTCCGTCGTCTCATCGAGCCATTTCAATCTCCAGCTCCAAGAAGAAAACCTCCCCATGACGCTTGACCAATACAGCATCTGTCCCTGCGGTTCCGGCAAGAAGGTCAAATTCTGCAAGTGCGCCGAGCATCTTTCCGAGATGGCGAAGATCGACCGCATGGTCGATGGCGATCAAAGCGTTGCGGCTCTCGACAAGATCAATCAGCTGCTGAAACCATTCCCCAACGAAGCGTGGCTCTATGCCTACAAGTGCGAGATTCAGCTGAAGCTGAGGGAACTGGAAGGGCTGGAAGAGACGTCTGCCAAATTCATCCGGCTTCAACCCGACAACCCACTGGCCAAGCTTTTCCGTTCCATGGTGGCTTTGCTTCGTGGAAACATCGAGGAATCGGCGACCCTTCTGGTCCAGTCAATCGCCGACTCCGGCGAGGTCCTCCATCCGCTCTACCTGACCGTTCATCTGAACCTGATTCAGGCGATGTCGCGGTTGTCGCTGTCGATGCCGGCGCTGATGCACACCGACATCCTTGCCGGTTGCACTGCGGACAATCCCGATCTGGCTGTCAGGATGCACGAGAACATCCTGACCCAGGAAGAAGTCAGCGTGCTGGTGCGCGAGATGCCGCCATCGATCACCGAACCTCAGGATGCGCCTTGGCTGGAGCGGTTTCGGGAAGCTTATGGCTTGATCTCTAGCTTTCAGATTCAGGCTGCCAAGACCAAGCTGGAATCGATTCAGCGCGAGTACGGATCCGAACCGGAAATCCTTCTTGCTTTGCTCCATTGCCGGCTACTGCTGGCCGACCGCGATGGAGCCGCACGGCTCGCTGGGAAACTAGCCGCTTGCTCGAAGCTTCGCCAGGAATCGCGAGTCTATTTCCAGGCGCTCGAGTACGAGATCGATCCATCGGGTTCGGGCTGCATGATCGAAGATGCTGTCACGGCGTATGAACTGACCAGCGACAGCGACCTCGATACCAAGATGCTCGGCTCCTCCATGCTGTCGCCGATCCAGGACGATGCCATGCGTCAGATGGTGATGCAGGCTGCCAAGGAGGAGATTGCACCCAAGCTGATCTGCAATTACTCGATTCCGATCCTGGAGTCGACTCCCTACGCCGACCTCGATCTACGGCTGGCCAGCGGCTGGGTGGCGCTCTTTGGAAGGCAGACCGATCGGCCGCCCAAGCTGGTCTTCCTGGAATCCTCCGACGGAATCCGCCAGCAAGCAACCCAGCGGGTCCTCGAGGAACTGGGAGTCGATTCCAACTCCCGCCAGGTTCTGACCACCGTGCGATCCCCTCTGTACCTGCAGTACGATCCACCCATCGTCACGAAAAAACAGATCAGTCCAGATCAGCAACCGGAGATGATCCAAGCCTTTCGCGGATTCAAAGAAGACAATTTCCTCGACACCCCGCTCTCCCTACTGGGCGGTCGCTCCCCTCGGCAATGCAAAGACGATCCTGCGATGGCAATCCCATTGCAGGCACTGGTCCTTTATTGGCAAAGTCAGGGAGCCGCTGGCTTTTCTCGAACCCATTTCGAATCCCTGTCGACCAAGCTGGGTCAACCTGTGCTTCGCATGGACAGCCGCGAAGATCTCTTCGATCTGGTCGGTGGTGCCTCCTACTTCTGGACCGACCTCGAAACGATCGATGCCAAGAGCCTAGTGCAGATGATGCAGTCGGCGATGATCCGTCGCGTCCACGGGGTTTTCCCTGAGCTGATTGCCAGAGCGAAGACGATGGAATGGCCGGACGACCTCAAGTCAGTGGCCGAGATGCTGCGACTGAATCTGGAGATCACCACCAACCGGAATCCGGATGAAGTCCTTCCGATGCTCGATCAGCTGATCGCCATCTGCAAGACTTCCGATGAACCGGCTGGAAATCATATCTTGGAGAAGGTGCGTCTCCTAGAAGCCCTGGGCCGGTCCCAGGAAGCGCAGAGCACCTTCCGCCAGGCGATCAAGGATCACCCTCGCGACCCCTACCTGCTGCAATACATCGCCATGATTCAGCAGTACATGCAGTCGCAGGCGACCGCTCAAGGACCGTCGCTCGACAGTGCCATCGCCATGCATGGCCGGGCACAGCAGACGGCTCCGGCCAGCGGTGGGCTTTGGACGCCCGGTTCCCCGAAAGCACCCGCTGCTCCCGAGCCTCCGAGGGAGGAAAAGGGAAGCGGTCTTTGGCTACCAGGCCAATAGCGTGCTGCTCCTCGGCCGAACCAATTCGGGGAGGTATGCATGAGCGATCCCAGCGACGCCCACTGGATGCGTCAGGCGCTGGAACTGGCACTTCAAGGCGAAGGGCAGGTGGAGCCTAATCCGATGGTGGGCTGCGTCATCGTGCGGGATGGCCGATGCATTGCCCGTGGTTGGCACCAGGCTTTCGGAGGCCCTCATGCGGAAGTCGAAGCGGTCCGGGAGTGCGATCCCCAGCAACTCGACGGCGCCACCTTCTATGTCACTCTGGAACCTTGTGCGCATCACGGCAAAACCCCTCCCTGCGTCGATCTATTGATCGCCAGTAAACCGGCTCGAGTGGTGATCGGCGCGGAGGACCCTTTTCCTGCTGTGCGAGGCAAAGGGATCGAAAGGCTGCGACAAGCCGGGATCACGGTCGATGTCGGATGCCTTCTGCCCGATGCCAGACGCTTGATCGCTCCTTTTCGCAAACGGATCGAGACAGGAATGCCCTGGGTGATCGCCAAATGGGCAATGACTCTGGATGGCCGCATCGCCAGTCGGACTGGAAGCAGCCAGTGGATTTCGAACCCGGCCAGTCGTGCGCAGGTCCATCAGATGCGTGGCCGTGTTGACGCCATCTTGATCGGCATCGGTACCGCGCTAGCCGACAACCCCTCGCTCACCGCTCGACCCCCGGGACCCCGCACTCCGCGCCGCATCGTGCTGGATCGTTCCCTGCGGCTACCTCTCGACGGGCAGCTTGCATGCACCGCTCGCCAGGTACCACTGGAAGTCTGGACTTCCCCCAAGGCCGATCCTCAGCGTTACGACAAGCTCAGGCAACTCGGAGTTCAGATCCGCCTGTTCGACCAGGCCCCGGAGTCCCTGGCAGCACTCCTGCGAGCGATCGCCGCCGAAGGAGTCACGAATCTGCTCGTCGAGGGAGGGGGAGCCGTTCTTGGGACCTTCTTCGATCAGCAGTGGGTGGACGAAGTGGCTGTGTTCGTCGCCCCAGGGGTGCTGGGGGGCCGCCAGGCCAAGGAGCCGGTGGGGGGTGAGGGTATCCCCTTAGCCAGCCAGCAACTTCGGTTTGCCGATGGTTCCTGGAACTGTTTCGATGGGGATTTTTGTTATCGAGGTCGCAGGTTCGATCCGCAGGAATCGGGTGGCGATCTCGGGGGCTCCAACGAAGCGGCAGCAACCGACTCGAAGTCCAAGTCCTGATCGACTCGATGAGGGCGAGCGGTGTGGCGAGCTGGAAAGCGGGAAAATCGCTGCCGCTTTTTGCGGTTGGCCTGCCGATCCAGTAAGACTAGAGGAAAACCACCCGATTGGCTCCATCCGCCCTCCCGGAGTTTCGCGCCATGCTTTCGATCGATTTGGGATCTGGCAGTCTGCTGCGAAGACGGACTCTGCTTCACGTCGGCAGTTCTGCTGCGGCGATTCTGTCCGCCAGTGGGCTCCCTTGGTTGAAGGCCGCTTCGATCTTGGACCCGCAGCGACTGAAAGATCGCAGCGTCATCTTCCTTTTCATGCATGGCGGCCCTTCGCAGTACGAAACCTTCGATCCCAAGATGGAGGCACCTTCGCACATTCGGAGTGCGACGGGAGCGATCGCGACGAAGATTCCAGGAATCTATTTTGGATCGACCTTTCACCAACTGGCGCAGCGCGCCGATCTGTTTTCCACCGTGCGATCCTTCGTTCCCGGAGATGCCAATCACGATATCAAGCCGATCGTGTCGAGCGCCTCATTCCGCTGCAGTCTAGGATCGATTTACTCTCGCGTCGCAGGGGCCGTCCGTCCGGAAACGGCCATCCCCACCGCAGCGCTGCTCCATCCTCGATCGGTGCAGCCCGAGGCAGGACCGATGATCACCGAGTTCGGGAATCTGGCCTCTTCCGGCGAACTCGGTGCCCAGTATGCGCCATTTATCCCGGGAGCCGGTGCGGGGCTTCAGGAAGACATGCAACTGCATCTGCCGCTGGAACGGCTGGCCGATCGCCGTTCCCTGCTGGAGCAACTGGATCGGCAGCGGCGGCGCATCGAATCGACCTCCGCAAGCGAGACCGAAACGCTTCGCGCTCAGGCTTTCGACGCCTTGGTCAAGGAGGTATCGCAGGCCTTCGATCTCCGCCGCGAATCTGCGGAAACCATCGCTCGGTTCGATACCGGACCGCTGGTGCGCCCCGAACAGATACGAACTCAGTGGAACAACCACAAACACTACGCCGATCACGCTGCCAATCTTGGGAAGTTGCTGCTGCTGGCTAGGCGCCTTTGCGAACAGGGTTGTGGATTCGTCACGGTCACCACCAGTTTCGTCTGGGACATGCACGCCGACGTCAACAACGCCCCCATGCAGGAAGGTATGAGGTACGTCGGCGCCCCATTCGATCATGCTGTCTCGGCACTGATCGATGACCTCCAGGAACGGGGCCTTTCCGAAAAGATCATGCTGGTTTGTTGTGGCGAGATGGGGCGTACCCCTTCGCTCAATGCTGCCGGGGGTCGCGACCATTGGGGCAACCTGGGCCCCCTGATGATCTACGGAGGTGGAACCCGGGGTGGCCAAGTCATCGGGCAGTCATCGCACGATGGGGGTCAACCTGCATCCGATCCGATTCGGATCCCCGATCTGATGGCGACACTCTACGATCAACTGCTCGACGTCAACGCAGTTCGGCTGGATACTAGTCTCCCCCGCCAGGTCCTCGATCTTCTCGGATCGGGCAAGCCGATTGCAGGGCTCTAGACGCCGATCGTCAATGGTCGGTGCTCTGGATTCAATGACATCGAGATCGTTGCCAAGCTCTTAGCGGCACTCACACCTAAATCGGTCGCCTGAGTTGGCTGGTCGTTGCCTTCACGATCAAGCCGTCTTTTGAAAGCCTCAACCGGCCGCTCGGCAATCGCCCAGGGATCTTTGGTGCCAAGCCCTAGGAGGACTGCATCCCTTTGGGGTCCGTGACTTTCCATTACGGATTGATCCAACCTGTTCGACTAATTGCCGGTGGCGGGAACCGTGATCACCTGTTCGACCGGCCGGGGATCGGTCGACAGATAGCCATTGACCACCTGCAGCGACGGATGAGAGAACCGACCTCGGCCCTGCCGTACCTGCTCGTCGGTCAAACAGAGCATGAAGAACTCCAGCGCCAGGCGGTCGTCGGGGGTCATACCCAGTGGCACCATGGCGGGATGTTTGTCGGGGTTCAGCTGACGGTGCATCGGTACGTCGCCACCACGGTTGTAAAAGTCGATCACCTCGGAGAGGGTCATCAGGCGGCCGTTGTGCATGTAGGGACCAGTCAATTCGATGTTCCGCAATCCTGGAGTGCGGAACGAGCCCCAGAATGCCAGTTCGTTGTCATGGAAAAGAGGCTTGCGCAGTCCCCATGGCTCTTCATCGATCGCCAGCGCACGAGCTCGTGAGAGGAAATGATGATCGGAACGTCGACGATTGTCCTCACCGTGGTCGTTCAGCAGGTCATTGCGATGCCAGGACAGATCGAGGGGTGCAGTGGCAACAGGGGGTGCGAGTCCTTCCAGAGGCGCATCCGGCGTGGGTTCGAAGTCGCGCAGGAAATCAGCGAGATCCTCTTGCTTGGGTCGATAGGCCGATCCGGAGACGCCCTGAGTCGACTGAAGCAATTCCGCGAACGCTTCAAAATAGGTCATCGACATATCCCGCAATCGCTCGTTCAACGAATCGTCCAATGGACGCTGTGACTTCTCCAGCGACTCCAATTTCGGTCCAGTCAAGCGGAGGATATTGATGAAGTCCGCAGGTTCCATCTCCTCTAGCTTCTGTAGCAACTGGACTGATTCGGGACTTCCATCCGCCTTTAGATCGCTTTTCATCCGCGCAATCACCTCAGCCAGAAAGTCCTTCTTCAGGTACTTGTAGAGCGCGGTACCGATACCGCGATCGAATCGGGGCGGGCTGACGCCCAGATTGTAAAAACCAAGATCATAGAAGGCATATTCTGGGGTGGCATGAGGAGGTGCCCAAGGGAGCAAAGGTCGGAAGGGAACTTGGCGAGGGGGAATGATCATCTTCTCCACCCAAAGTGGTTCCACCATCGCTTCCGCCAAGTCGACTCGTTGATTTTCCGTATAGAACCTCCGGTCCCCCAGTTTTTCGACGCGCGTCGCTTCGTAGGCTTTGATCCACTGGGCGATCTGGGTGCGATCTCCATCGTCCAGACCTTCGACCGGTACGCGCATGGCAATCAACTTCGCCAGTTTTTCGGGATCCCCGTGGGCATCGTGCCGCAATTGCTCCATCCGATGAGCCAGTTGCCGCGATTCCTTAGCGAGATCGGGATTCCGTTTCGAGATGCGATTGGCGATCATCGCAATGGTCTGCTGAAAGAACTTCTGATCGTGGAATCGAATCGCATCGGTCGGTCCCAGCGGGACCAGCGTGTTGTGAATCATCGATGCAATCGGGAAGAGTCCATCGATCTCCAGCAGCCGTTCCGATGTGGACGAGAAGAGCGGCCCCGAGTGGCATTCGACGCAGCCACGATTGAGGAAGACGCGGAAGCCATGCTGGAAAACGGCGCTGCCGGTCCGGTGTTCGGGACGGGGCGATGCATTGGGTTGGACGATCGCGCGATCCAGATAGATCGGCTCCAGCCTCCCACGTTCTTTTTCCCATCGATCGAGGACGGGGCGGGGATTGCCCATCATCATCGCATCGAACGGGCTTTGGTTGGAAACCAGTTCCGACTGATAGATCAGATTCGCCAATCCCCAGAAGAGCGAAAAATTTGCTTCGAACATCGAACCTTTGGCGTACGGTGGCTTGCGGTTTGCATTGAGCAGCAGATCGACTTTCGCTTCCCGACCATCGGTACCTGTGCCATCCCACCACTCGCGGCGAAATGCCCGTCGAATCAGATCGCGGTAGGTAGGGCGCTGATTAGGCGACGCGTAGATCCCTAGAACCGGATCGGTGGGATCGATCTGCTGGTAGGCGAGAATCTTTTGGTCGAGCAGTTTGCGAGCTAGGTCGGCGAAGGTGCGGCCCTCGAATGACATTTCCACCTCATTGACCACTGGACCGACCGCTTGCGAGGCGAGCGACGCTTTGAGGATGGCGATGCGGACCGGCTTGATCGTCCCGGTGCGATCCCTGCGGTAAATGATTTCGTCCTTGTCATGATCGCCGAAGATGCTGAATCCGTTGAACGTCGATTCGGCTCGGCCATCGTGGAAAAGCCGATCGGAGAATCCCGAGTTGATCACGGTTGGGCTATTGCGGGTGGTGATCTGGCGAAAAGGAGTTTGATCCGGTTTGTGGTCGCGGAAGAACATCAACCATTCTTCGGTGGGAATCAGC
>JBJSWM010001229.1:0-737 GCA_046085865.1 Pirellulaceae bacterium | reverse complement strand
GACCGTGAAGGCATCGACGAAGAAATTCGGCTGATCCCTCGTTTCGATCTTCACTTGCACAATCGCCGTCTTCTCCTTCAGATCGATCCACTGAGGTTTCGGCGACGCTCCATTCCCAGCCCGCACAAAGAGCGCCACGCGCGCATCGGTCCGGTCGGAATTGATCTGCAGCCGCATCGTTTCTCCCGGCTGATAATGGCTCTTGTCGGGAATCAGCTGCAGACCTTCGAAACGAAAATCGTCAGCGCGATCCCCAGGGCCTCGGATGGTGAAGAGAGAAGCTCCCTCTTCCTCCTGCCCCTTGGTGCTCTTGAGCACCAGGCGGATCCGATACTGACCTCCCGCCTCCGCTTCCAGCTTCTGGTCGACCATCCCCCGCTGGTCAGTCTTCACCGGCCAGCTCTGGACCAGTTTCTCCGACGGTTTGCGATCGGCCCCATAGGTGACTCGCAGCAGCTCCACCGTTCCTTCTCCCTGCACTGGTGATCCGTCGCTGGTGCGGGCCTGAAAATGAGCGACGATCGGGTCGCCGACGCGATAATGCCCTCGGTCCAGCCAGGTGTAGATCCGGAATGGACGTCGCGCGGCAATCACCTGCCCGCTGGCGTCGATCGTGCGCCGCGAGGCGTCGGTGACTTCGGCGGTGATGCGGTAGCGATGATCGTGAGTCGCCAGCATTTGCTTGGCGGTGGCTGTATCGATTTCGAGGATCGCTTCCCCGCTGGCATCCAGCGTGA
>JBJSWM010001228.1:0-9949 GCA_046085865.1 Pirellulaceae bacterium | reverse complement strand
CCCCAGACCGTTCCCCCACGGCGGGAACCTTCAAATGAAAGTGTCGACATGCGTCGGTATCGACGACGAAATGAACCGCGATCGCCCCGCTTTGCCTAGCCAATCGTTCCGCGACGAAGTTCTTGTACCACACCCCCGAATGATAGAGTTCCGGTTGATGTCCCGAACCAATCCATGGCGTTGCCTGATCACTGGGAAACAGCGGCGCCTTGGAAACGTCTCCGGTGTAACGTTCCAGCAGGGGGATCGCCTCCTCGCGAACCTGCTTTTGGAAGAGCCGCAAGTCACCAAGCGGCCCACCGGAGGGAAGCTTTCGAGCTACCTGATTGTCCAGGCATTGCCGCCACTGCTCGATCGGCGGATGGTGAAATCGCTGACCGTCTTCGGTTGGGGCTCGGTAGGCAGGATACAACTCAGACAAACCACTCCCCTAGTTTTGCTACCGGCCAGAACGCAAGACGTCTGAACACCAAATCGCTATCACTTCCAGGATCCGAACTAAGCTCTCACGGATGACCCAAGTTGCAGAAAAACCTTCGTTTGTGGAACCCGCGAGGCTCAAGGCAACTTTTCCGGGATTGTCCGCAAAGCGGAATCAACTATTTCAACGAAACGTTTCGAAAAATGAAATCGTTTCGCACGTCGTTAAATCCTACATCTTTCAGCACCAAATCGACCTGTTTCTCGGTGACCCCTCCCGTACCCGAGAATTCATGGACGAACGCTCTTTCCGACGAAGCAACCTCAGGAGGTTCCAAGAGCGACCAACGATCCTGGTCGTCATAGGGCAGGTGCCTTTGTCGTGTGGCACTGCCAACCACAGGCCAAATGACTCGATTCACACCATGCTGCCGAACATCCACCATCCCCACATTTAGATTTTTGATCTTTTCATCACCGATGAACTCGGTGAGAAATCTGACTCTAAAACACATAACAGGCCCGGCTCCAGGGGCAGTCCCGAAATGTAACTCCGGGGAGACGCTTAGAAGTACGACCCTCGTTCCGTCCGCCGTTACCTCGCGGCTTTGCAACGCATCCACGACGACCGGGAGCTTTTTTTCCTCAGAAGTGGCTCGCCCCACCACCACGAAGAAAGCAATTAGCGAAAGTAACAAAGCCCTCATCTGCATTCTCCTCTGGAGCAAAATCCGATCGATGCTACACCCATGGGATCAGTATAGACAATCTGCGTAACTCACTGGCAATCCGCAACGAGCATTGGAGCATTGCGAGTCAGTTAAGAGAGCCTTCGGAGAGGACGCTCGAAGTCGTGCTGGAAAGAAGTGAGCAAGAGATCAAGTCGCCTGGGAATGCGTTCTAGCCGCTTCCAGGGAGTACCCTCGCTGTTCCATCTGCTGGATGCTGCGATCCAAGACCGCGCGATAGTGATTCAGGCGAGTCTCTGCATGATCCAACGCTCCACCAAACGACCTCTTCAGATCGAGATACAGTCGGGGAACCGGGATCTCGAGAATCCGCATCCCCAACATCGCGGCTTGCGCCCATAGCTCCAGTGGCATCGCATAGCCGGTGTCCTGGATATCCAGCTGCTTCAGCGAAGCGACGCGATAGGCTTTGAATCCACAGAAGGCATCGGTTAACGACAGGCCCAGGCGATGGTTGATCTCGGCGGTGATTGTTTTGTTGATAAACATCCGCTCGGGCGGCGCCTCATCGTCGCCGGGATACTTCTTCAGGTAACGGCTTCCTGAAACCATATCGACGTCGCGGCAGGCAGCGATGAACCTGGGAATCCGCTTGGGCTGGTGCTGACCGTCGCAATCCAGCGTCACGACGACATCAAACTTCTCTTCCATCGCGAACTGAAACGCAGTCTGCAGCGCCGCCCCGTAGCCTCGGTTGATCGAGTGACGTACGACGATGATGTCGTCGCGGGCGTCGAGCAATTCCGAGGTTCCGTCGGTCGAACCGTCATCGACGGTCAAGATGTGATCTGCGTAGCGGCGTACTTCGTCCAGCACACCACCAACAGCTCCCACTTCATTAAAGACCGGCAGTGCCGCCAACCAGCGCTTGGCCATCGACCACCATCCTTACCTTGCTTCCAGCTACGCTTCAAAACCAATGCACCACGCTTACCGATCGTCGGGATTCCGCAAATCCTGCGACCGAAAATGACCTGTCGTATTCTAGGGTCGCCCCCCCAAAGGTCAACAAAAACCAAAGCCTACCGCTTTCCTGCGGAAACTTCTTGAAAAAGATGGTACCTGCAATCGCTCCATCCCATCCCTTCGACACCCTCCACCAAGGCTTTCCGCTTCTATTTTTCGCTGCAATTTCCGGCAAAGCTCCAAGATCACCGTGCCGGGAACGAAGCTGGGCTGGCTACAATCGATGGTTGGTACCCATTTGGCTCGCACTCCCAGTCGATCGATCGGTAGGCGAGATCGGCCATCTGGACAGCCAGCGTGGACAGGGTGCTGTCGATCGAGTTTCCTTTTCGACCCAGCACCTCACCCAAGCGTCGTGGGCTTCCGATTTCCTGTCTTCAAGAGGTACAGGCAATGTGCAGTAACGTTTCCATTCGATCGCTCGCGATACTGGGTTGGGCAGTGTTCCTTCCCTCCCTGTCGTTCGCTCAGCAAGCGACACTCACCTGGAAAAGCACCGAAGGGAAATCACTGCAGGCGGAGTTCATCCGCTTGGATGGAACCCAAGTGGTGCTCAAGAAGACCGACGGCACGGAAGTGCGGGTTCCGATGAGCCGCTTGAATTCGGAAAGCCAGCAGCAGGCGAAGGATGCGGCCAAAATGGCCGCCAAGGCGCCCACCAAGGTCGAACCTAAGTCGCCTCCGAAAGCCGGTGGATCGGCCGCGCCGCTGGAACCGATCGATCTCCCCGATCCCGTGGCTTTCACCGATTCGATGTCGGCTGAACAGGCGATGGATCTGTTGTTTGCCGAGCTGAACAAACCGAATCCGATCGCTCTATGGGATGCCATGCCCCCCAGCTACCAACAGGATGCAGAAGGATTGCTGAAGTTGGCGGCCGAGAAACTCGATCCTAGTCTCTTCAAGACAGTCCGCAATGTACGCAACTCCATCATCAAACTCCTGAAGACCAAGAAGGATTTCATCCTGGGCAGTGAAATACTGAAGGGTGCCATCGCCCAGATGAACCCCACTGCTTACCAGGAGATGAAGTCCTCGTATGACCCCGGTGTGACGATCCTGGAAGCCTATCTAGACGATCTCCTACTGGACCCTGCTCAGTGGAAAAAGCTTCCCACCAGGGAGCTGGCAGGGCGATACCTGACCAACATCACCAAGAAGCTGGACAGCCTCAAGGGATCGCTCCCTGCGGATTCCCAACTGGCTCTGGCCCTTGCCACCAGCAGCGTTCAACACCGAATCACTGAGGAAGTCACCGGACGCCCCATGTTGCACCTGGCCAATCCCGGCCAACCGGAGACGTCGATGGAATTGACCCAGGTTCAAGGTCGGTGGATCCCCCAACCGATGGCCGAGCAATGGCAGACGATGATCGGGGAAGGGCAGAAGGCGCTGCAACAGATGACACCTGAGCAAGCAAAGCAGATGAGCCAACAGGTGTCGGGTGTGGTCGCGTTGCTGGTGATTCCAACGATCGGCCGACTGCAGCAAGCGTCCAGCCAGCAAGAGTTCGATCAGATCATCGCCGAACTTTCCCAGATGGCAATGCAAGGGATGGCCGGCGCGGGCGGAGTTCCAGGTGGCCCCGGTGGGTTCCCAGGGGGTCCAGGGGGAGCCGGTGGATTTCCGGGTGGGCCCGGTGGACCAGGCGGCCTGGGTGGGTTTCCAGGACCAGGTGGGTTTCCAGGCGCTCCGGGTGGCCCTGGTGGTGCCGGCCCTGGCGGCGCACCGGGACGCCCAGGCGGATTCCCAGGGCAGGGAGGTGGAGGCGCTCCGGCGGGCCCAGGCATCCCAGGAGGTCGCTGAGTCGACAAAATCAAACAGTCCCAGAAAAGCAATTCAGGAAAGCAATTCAGAAAAGTCATTCCGAGAAGCCAATCGTCTTCCAGACGGCAGCTTGCTACCCAACGGTCGCTGGCTGCCGTTTTTCATTTGGCCGCGGCTGCCCCTTCTCTCTTCCGTCTATCTGAGATTCTTTTGCATCGTGCTCTGGCTGCCCGAGCCATGGGAAGCGATGGAGCGGTGGTGAGCTTTTTCGCGAGATCATTGCTCACGCCCGGCACCCGCTGATCCCCGGTGATTGGTTGACTCGGCATGTTCTTAGCTGGTTTTAGCTGCAGGAAAAGACCTTCACCGCTCGGTTCTCGCGACCCTCCCAAGGTGAGGGTGAGATCTGTTGGTGACGCGGCTACCCCCCGCCAACTCCCCCGCCAACTCAAGCCGGGGGCCTATCCATGCAACTCTCCACGCCCCGCCAACCTTGGAGGCATTCCCCATCCATTTTTCAGAACTTCACTTATTGCCATATCGCGATGTTCCGATATATTAGAACACCAGACGCATGCCGGTGCGGCAATCGGACCGGTTTCAAGAGCCTGCCTTCCTCGATTGGAAAGGAACTATCGATGGCGATCGCTACCATTTCTCCGAAACAGCTTCATGAAAAAATCCTGGCTGGGGAGTCGATCGAGCTGATCGATGTGCGGACTCCGGCAGAGTATCAGGAAGTCCATGTCTCCTGCGCAAAGAACATTCCGCTCGATCAACTACCTGCCAGTTCCCTGGCTGCAGGGCGCACGGGATCCAGCCAACCGCTTTACCTCATCTGCCGCTCGGGGAATCGCGCCAAGCAGGCGTGCGAGAAGATTGCCCAGGCGGGCTTCACCCACGTCGTCAATGTCGAAGGGGGCACGATGGCGTGGGACCAGGCCGGACTGCCTGTGCAGCGGGGCGCCAAGACGATGTCGTTGGAACGCCAGGTCCGGATCGCTGCTGGCCTTCTGGTCGTCACTGGATCGCTACTGACTGCATTCGCACATCGCTACTGGATCGTCCTCCCTGCCTTTATCGGATCGGGTTTGATCTTCGCAGGGCTCACCGACACTTGCGCCATGGGGATGATGCTAGCGCGAATGCCCTGGAATCAGGCAAGATCGGCAACGTGCCGCACCTCCTGACGCGCCTGCGTTCTATCTAGCTGAGTTCACCAATCTCTCGAGTATTCAAGGTCCCCATGATGATTCTCAAACAGTATTACCTTGGCTGCCTGGCGCATGCATCCTACCTGATCGGCGATGAATCGTCGGGAGAAGCCGCCATCGTCGATCCGCAGCGTGATATCGATCAGTACCTTGCCGACGCGAAAGCACACAACCTGACGATTCGCTACGTGATCCTCACCCACTTCCACGCCGACTTCTTGGCAGGTCATATCGAACTGCGAAACCGGGCTGGGGCGACCATTGTTCTTGGATCCAGGGCCCAAGCCGAATTTGAATTCCTGCCGGCAACCGATGGGCAAACGTTGGCTCTAGGACAGATCCGCCTGCAGATCTTGGAGACTCCTGGACACACCCCTGAAGGCATATCGCTGCTGGTCTTCAATCCCCAGCACTCGGACTCCCAGCACTCGGACTCCCAGCCCTATGCGGTGCTCACGGGCGATACGCTATTCATCGGCGATGTCGGTCGCCCCGATCTGCTCGCCTCCGTGGGCGTCACGGCTGAGGAACTGGCGGAGATGCTTTACGCGTCGATCGATCGACTCCGCAACCTCCCCGACGCCACTTTAGTCTATCCAGCGCACGGCGCAGGATCGATGTGCGGTAAGAACCTCAGCAAGGAGACGGTATCGACGATTGGCGAGCAGAAGAAATTCAATGATGCGATGCAGCCGATGTCCATGGAGGCATTCAAGACTCTGGTGACCGCCGACCAACCGGAAGCACCTGATTACTTTGTTTACGACGCGATTCTCAATAGGAAAGAGCGGACGGATCTTGATGCCAACATGCAGAAGTCGCTTCGCAAAATGTCGGTCGAGGAAGTTCTGGAAGCTCAGCAAAAGGGAGCTCAGGTTCTCGATGTGCGTGAAGCGGTTGACTTCGAAGCGGCGCATCTTTCCGGATCGCTCCAGATCGGACTTCAGGGGAAGTACGCCACTTGGTGCGGGTCGCTGCTGGATCACCAACGCCCCATCGTGGTGATCGCCGAGGCTGGGGACGAGCCAGAGGCGGTGATGCGCCTGGGACGTATCGGTTTCGACCATATCGCAGGGTATTTAGAGGGTGGCATGAGCGCTCTAGAGAATCATCCGAATCTAGTCAAGAGAATCGACAGGATCACTGCGCCAGCACTCGCCCAACTACTCGAATCGTCTCAGCCCCCGTTGGTGCTCGATGTCCGTTCTGAAAAAGAACGTGCGTCAGCCCATCTGGCCGCAAGCGTTCACATTCCGCTTGCGGACCTTGCCGAGCGGATCGGTGAACTTCCGCAGGACAGGCGACTGGTGGTCCACTGCGAAGGGGGTTACCGGTCCGCCATTGCATGCAGCCTTCTGGTCCGATCGGGGCGCACCAACTTGATGGATCTCGTAGGGGGCATCAAAGCGTGGCAGGCGTCTCAGTTACCAATCGTAGGAACTCTCTCCAGCTGCTCAGCGAACTCCCCCACCTGTTCCCTCTAGCTAAGGCTTCATGCCCCAACTCTCTCTCCTTTTCGTTCGGATGGTCGACGCCAGAAGGTGGAAACCAATCTGCCATTGTGGAGTGCAAGTCGATGATCCTGAGCAGTCTCCTAATGGGGTCACTGGTCGGCCTGAGCCTGGGTTTGACGGGTGGGGGAGGAGCCGTACTGGCGGTCCCGATGCTGGTATTCGGATTCCAGCTACCGCCCGAGCAAGCGGTGTTGATCTCGCTGATCGCAGTCGGCACCACGTCGATCGTCGGATTCCTGAACCGTTTCCGAGTGGGGCAAGTGGAGGTACCGACTGGTCTGCTCTTTGCAGCTGCCGGTGCGATGGGAGCCCCTGTGGGCAACTGGGTTTCCCGGCAAATGCCTCCTCTAGTCTTGATGATCGGCTTTGCGCTACTGACTTTGATAGTGGCTTTGCGCATGCTGCGACAGTCGATGGGACAAGGAGGCATTCCGGAAGTCGATCTCCAAACCCACCGGACCGAAGATGGACCAGCTTGCCAGCGCGATGCCCAGGGACGCCTTCTGCTTCACACCCGATGCGCGCTGCTGATGATCCTGGTCGGCGTGCTGACTGGCTTTCTCTCCGGGCTTTTCGGAGTCGGAGGAGGCTTTGTCATCGTCCCCGCATTGACGCTGTTCAGCAACATGGCGATCCCCAAAGCAGTGGGCACCTCCCTGCTGGTGATCTCCCTGGTGAGTCTTTCCGGATTCCTATCCAGCCAGATTTCCGCAGACAATCCTATCCCATGGGAGATAGCGATTCCTTTTTGTGGAGCTGGGGTAGGGGGGCTGCTGCTAGGTCAATCGATCGCTCACCGCCTCCCCACACCCATCCTTCAGCGTCTTTTCGCGGTGCTGATGATGGCGATGGCTCTTTGGATCCTGATGCGTCCGTGGTTGCAAGCTCCCTCTTCGCGCGATCCCGTTTCCTTCGCCATCTTCCCTAGCGGATCGGTGGCATCAGTTCCAAAGCCCCGATCGACAGTGTCGTCACTCCGGTGGCCAGCGACCCATCCAGATCGGGATAGAATTCCGGCGAATGAAGGCTTGGGGGAGTTGTTCCCAGCTTGGTGTATCTCGCCAGTCGCTCCGGGGCAATCACGCCCAACCGAATCATGCTGATCGGGACACCAGCCAATCCGTACTGACTGAAGTCCTCGCCTCCCATGACCTGTTCGGCCTGCACCACGCGATCGCTCCCAAGCATGGCTGTCAGCATCGCTCGCATCCGCTCGGTCAACCCTTCATCGTTCTTCAGCGCCGGGGTTCCTTCCGAGAGCGAGATATCGGGTGGTGGGGCCCCCCATGCCTTGGCAATCCCTTCGGCTCGTCGCCTAATCGCTCCCAGCACTTTGTCGCGAACTTCAGAGGAGTAACTGCGGACCGTCAGTTGTAGCTGACACGTCTCACCGATGATGTTGTGTTTGGTGCCACCATGAATCGCACCCACGGTCACCACGGCCGGTTCAGTGGGCTTCACTTCGCGAGCCACAATGCCCTGCAGGCTCAAGACCAATTCGGCCGCCTGCACGATCGGGTCGACGGTGGTATCGGGAGCCGCTCCATGACCTCCCTTTCCGCGAACGACGATATCGACGCTATCGACATTGGCGAGCATGTAGCCGGATCGAAGCGATACCGAGCCGGCGGGGGTCGCCGATTCGACATGAAGAGCCAGTGCAAAATCGGGCTTGGGAAAGCGCTCAAAGAGCCCATCGTCGAGCATCGCTTTGGCTCCCAAACCGCGTTCTTCAGCTGGCTGCCCGATCAGCATCAGCGTTCCCGACCAGGCAGCTCGATGATCCGCCAGGAATCGACCGGCTGCCGTCACGCATGTCATGTGAAGATCATGTCCGCAGGCATGCATCACACCACTTTGGCTACCGTCAGGAAGTTCGACTTTGGCGGTGGAGGCGTAGGGCAGGCCAGTGCGTTCTTCGACAGGTAGCGCATCCAGATCGGTCCGAAGCATGACCACTGGCCCCGGCCCATTCTTCAGAACTCCAACAATCCCGTGCCCTCCGACTCCCTGCGTGACCTCCATTCCAGCGGCTCGCCACACCTCGGCCAGTTTCGCCGCAGTATCCTTTTCCTGCAGGGAGACTTCGGGGTGCGTGTGAAGCCACTGATAGAGTTCGACGTGCTGGGAAACGGTCTTTTCGATCCAAGTTTCGATCGACTGCGCCACCGCGACCGATGGGCCTTGACTGAGGGCGTCCTGCGCCCAAGCCATCGGAAGGCACTTCGGTGCGCCCATCACGATCGATACAGCCAACAGAGACCTCATGCACCTTTGCACTGACAACTTGGCCATTGCCTCCCCTTTGCGATCGACTCGCGCTGGACCTACCACTTCCATCGATGGAAAAGAATCGCAACTTGCCGCCTCCCCATCGCACACACTGGCATTCAATATCCATTGTAGTGGAATCGCGCCCCGAACCGGCCTCCATGCTCTGCATCTACCTCCGGCCTTAGCTCGACGGATGCCGCCAAGCGATCTGGAGACGGATTTGGCGGAAATTGGATGCCAGCCACTTGCCTTGGAGGAGGATCGCTCGATACAGTTCCCCCGACGCTCATTCGCGAGACGGTCCGCACAACCGGTCGTCGCGATTCTTCGCATCGGAAGCGACGGGAGAAAGTAGTCGGACACCACCCTGGGTGGCGCCGATCGAAACTTCTCGGGACAGCACTTCCCATCTGCAACAACTCGTAGCACGAACCGCCAAGTCTTTTCCCCTTGGGATTCGCAGACTTTCGGCGACCTGCAATTCCGTCGTAATCGCTTCACTCCGACTGCCGAATCAATGGCTGGAAAGATGAATCGATTGTGCCGGCAGATGGAGAGTCCCGAGAAGAACTTTTTTTTGACCGGGCATTTTTAGTGATGTATATACCCTCGACCTGTCGCACTCAGCGATTCGATGCAGAGGTTCCACCTGTTCCGGTCGGTACTCCCGACTGGCCCGTGCTGGCGCCGTGGCGAATCGCTATTCACGAAGGGTCGTGCTGCACCCAAGTCAGCCAGAGGCTGATTGGTTGGTGCCGTTTCCTTCGGTCCCTTTCGCCACGGATAGTCGCTCATGAATCGCTCCACCGGATGGATCGCCCTAGGGACCTTCAAAATCCAGTCGGTTGGTCTCCTTCTGGTCTCGCTTTTCCTCACCGACTGCTCGGTCGCCATTCCCCAAACAGCGACCGCAGCCGATCAGAAATCGTCTACGGAGAGCGAGGAACTTTCCACCGTTCTGCAGGAAGGTTATCGTCTGGAGGCGGCCAAGCAGTGGCAGCAAGCGGTCCAGCATTACGAACGGTGGCTGCGAGGACATCGCGAC
>JBJSWM010001227.1:0-3720 GCA_046085865.1 Pirellulaceae bacterium | reverse complement strand
GGAAATGCGGTCGGCTTGGGGGGCTGCGTTCGGGGACGAAGTGATCTGAGGAAGACTCGGTAATCGGTATTTCGAGCCATTCCAGGAAGCGATTTCGTGGAGCCGCATCGGCGGTGCGAGCGCCCAGTTGCTTCCAACTTGGTGGCTGCCGTCGGCGAACCGTTCGCCGAACGGCCCGATTGGACTGCGTCATTCGTCGAGCAGGTCTCGATTTTTCCCGCGATCGTCTTCGCTTCGTCGCTGCAGTCCGGATCGTTCCAGCAGCGAAGTCCTGAGCATGGTTTCGATATGGTCGTCGTCGGCGGGTGGCGGTCCCATAGCGCCTAGGGCTTCCGGATCGTATTCAATCGTGTAGAGATGTTTGGCGATCGCCAGCGTCGAACCAGGGTCTAGTCGCTTTCGAGTGATCCTCGACCCGTTGACCTTTGTTCCGTTGCGGCTGTTCAAATCCTTGACGAACCAATATCCTTGCTCGAGAGTCAATCGGCAGTGTTGGCTGGAGACGTTGGGGAAGCCGAGGACGATGTCGCATCCTTCTTTGCGTCCCACGGTCAATCGATCTCTCCGAAGTGGAATGTCGTCGCCGCCACCTTGAGGGATCAAAACGCCCAAATCGGTTTTCGGGGATTCTGCCACACCTGCTCTCCTGGACTAGTCCCTCATCTGGATGAGTCACCTACAATTTACGCAGTCACCATTCGTGAGTCAAATTGCCGATGCAAGCCCCGGAATCCCCAGCAGAAATCCCATTTTGGCGGCGGGATGGCTTTCCCTACTTTCGCCAAAGCGTTTTTCTGAGGCAGCGTTTTGGCGGGCGGGTTCAGAAGGTGAGCCTTGATGGTGGTTTTACCTGCCCGAATGTTGATGGGACGGTGGCCAGAGGAGGCTGTACTTTTTGCGACAACCGTAGCTTTAGCCCAAGTCGGCGTTTGAAACTGCGGAGTGTGGCCGACCAGTTGGCTCATGGCAAGCAGAAGGTATCGGAGCGATATGGACCGTGTCGCTTCTTGGCTTATTTTCAGCCGGCAACCAATACCTACGCCGCCTTGGAGAAATTGCAGTCGCTCTATGAGATTCCGCTGGCCGACCCTGAGGTGGTGGGGCTGATCATCGGCACGCGGCCAGACTGTGTTCCGGACGAGGTGCTGGATTACCTAGATCGACTGGCGGACGGTACTTACGTTTGCGTCGAGTTTGGGATGCAGTCGATGCACGATGCGTCTCTCGACTGGATGAATCGGGGGCATCATCACGACGCCATGGTGGAAGCGATGCAGCGATGCCGGGGACGGAAGTTCGAGGTGGCAATTCACCTGATCCTGGGGCTTCCTGGCGAGACGCACTCCATGATGCATCAGTCGTTGGATGAGGCGATTCGATTGGGGGCGCAGACGCTGAAGCTGCACAATTTGTATGCGGTCGAACGAACGCGTCTGGCGGATCAGGTGCGCAGCGGGCAGGTGCAGCTGATGGAACTGGATGAGTATGTGCCGTTGGTGGTGGACCTTTTGGAGCGGGTGCCGGGGCGAGTGGTGATCGAACGAATCAGCGGTGAAGCACCTTCGCGATTCCTGGTTGGACCAGCGTGGTGTCGCGACAAGCCGAATCTGCAGCAGCGGGTGCTTGAAGAATTTCAGCGTCGCGGGACCTATCAAGGCATTCGCGTCGACTGAAGAACCTGTCCGAGGGCAGTATGGTTCCGGCTGCATCCCGGCCGACTGGCACCATTGGGATGATCGAGGAAACACTGTAGCCAAATATCGTTTTGGTCTCCACTAAACCGGTGCCGGCGGGCAAGGGAATGCAGTAGAAATCAAG
Source organism: Pirellulaceae bacterium (assembly GCA_046085865.1). Taxonomy (GTDB): domain Bacteria; phylum Planctomycetota; class Planctomycetia; order Pirellulales; family Pirellulaceae; genus JBEISR01. The sequence continues at coordinate 1,902 of JBJSWM010001227.1, read as the reverse complement.
AGATTTCGGCTTTCGCGATGCCCTGGATGTTCGAGGCAACTAAGCTGCCGGCGATTTTGTCCAGGTCACGTTAGCGGGCCTGGGGCCGGTGTCGTGGGTCCCTTGGGCCAATCGAAGTTTCGACGTATAATCCCGGGCTTTCGGCAGTCGATCACGCGAAGCCATTTCGTAGGTTTTCAGACTTCTGGCTCGACTGCCCCGCATCCCCTAAATCCCATAGTGGCCATCCCATCATGTCCGATGTTCCTGGCGGTCCTCACAACCAGCAGTCACCGAGCTCCGACAACGACCTTCGCTCCCTGAGCGACCAGCAGGCGGCGAGACTGGAAAAGCTGCGGCGGCTAGAGCAGTCTGGGGTCGATCCTTGGGGCCATCGGATCGATGGCCGCCTGATGATTGACGCCGTTCGGCAGCAGTCCGAACGGATTCGCTATCGTCTTGCGGACGGACGCGAACTAGCCCTTCCGGAAATTGCCGACGGAGTCGATCTAAAGGGATGGCGGGCGGAACAGGGTGCCGGAGAAGAGATTGGTCCACGCGTCAAAATCGCTGGTCGTATCGTCCTCATGCGACCGACGGGCAAGCTAGTGTTTCTCAACCTTCGAGACTGGACCGGCGATCTCCAGGTCTTGATCGGAAAGGGGCAGGTTGGTGAGGAAGCTTTTGAACTGACCAAGCTGCTTGACCTGGGCGATTGGTTGGCGGTCGAAGGGCGATTGGGTCGAACGAATACCGGGGAGCTAACTGTCTTTGCCGATGCAATCGAGTTCATGACCAAGACGATGGAGCCGCCACCGGAGAAGCATGCTGGATTGGCTGACCCCGAACTACGGCAACGGATGAGGTATCTGGATCTCACCTACAATGCAGGGGTGATGGATACCTTCCGCAAGCGGATTCAAATCGTCCAGTCGGTCCGCGATACGCTGAATCGGCATGGTTACTGGGAAATTGAAGGACCAACGCTGCACGCGATCGCTGGGGGGGCTGCTGCCCGGCCGTTTACGACGCATCACAATGCGCGGAACATGCCGTTGTTTCTGAGGATCGCTTTGGAACTGCACCTGAAGCGGTTGCTGGTGGGTGGGATGGAGCGTGTGTATGAACTGGGCCGCGTCTACCGCAACGAGGGAATCAGCGTACGCCACAACCCAGAATTCACCATGATGGAATGCTACCAAGCATTCGCAAATTACGAGACGATGATGGAGCTGACGGAGCAGATCATCGTGGATGCGTTGCGAGCGACGGGGCAGCCGCAGAAGGTCACCTGGGGTGACCTAGAGATCGATTTCACGCCTCCCTTCCAGCGGAGGACGTACGCGGAACTCTTTGCCGAGCATGCGCGGGTCGATCCGGAAGATCACCAAGCAATCGCTCGACTGGCGAAGAAGTTGGGTCTGGAGACGGCGGGAAAGCACCCGGATGTGATCAAGAGCGAAGTCTTTGAAGAGACAGTGGAAGACCAGCTGAAGGGGCCGATCTTCGTGATCGATTATCCCGCCAGTATCTGCCCGCTGACGAAGCGGAAGACTGGCAAGCCGGAGGTAGCGGAGAGGTTCGAGCTGTTTGTGCATGGGATGGAACTGGCCAACGCCTACACGGAACTGAATGATCCATTGCTGCAGGAGCAACTGTTCCGAACCCAACTGGAAGGAATGGCCGAAGAGGATTCGATGGCCAAAATGGACCATGATTTCATCCGAGCGATGAGGCACGGCATGCCGCCTGCCGGTGGGCTGGGGATCGGGATCGACCGGCTGATTATGTTGCTGACCAACTCCCGCAGCATCCGGGATATCGTTCTTTTCCCACTGTTGCGGCACGAAAGCTGACGTAGGCGGGTCGCGGAAACGACGGCGTCATCGGCAATCACATTGGTTTGGGTTCCCCAGCCTCTAT
>JBJSWM010001226.1:0-1642 GCA_046085865.1 Pirellulaceae bacterium | reverse complement strand
TGGCCCATACTCTGCAGGTGCCTGTGGCCGCCTACCAAGTCAGTGGAGAGTACTCCATGCTTCAAGGTGCCATCGATCATGGGTGGTTGGCCGAGCAAGCTGCGATCCTCGAAAGCCTTCTTTGCTTTCGACGCGCGGGAGCCACTTCCATTTTGACCTACTTTGCACCACGCGCCGCGCGTTGGCTGAACGGCTGACCTCCAACCCCACCACCAACGCCCCATGCGGCTCCTGCGCCATCGCCGATCGACTCCGATCTCCCTCCCGATCGTTTGCAACGATCGGGCCTAACGCGTTTTGGTATCTTCTAGGTTCCCCAGAAACAACGGGTCCAGAGCACCGCGCCAAACCTCTTTCAGCCCCTCGATGGTGACACCGCTGCGATGGTCATGAACCTGCGGTTTGCGGTCCATCCGCCAGCGACGCGCGATCGATTCCTCCTCCACCGTCTGCTGACTCCGTTGCCGCTGTCGTTCCGCCAGTAGCAGTTCCCTGGCTGCATCCTCCGACTCTTTCTTTCCAAGCCCATTTTCGATGATGACCTTCAGCGTTCCATCACGAAATCTAGCGATCGACTTGGTCTTCGGATCGATCTTCATCACCCCTGCTTCCATCGCCCGCCGCGACTGGACGTCGATCGCGCGATCGGCGTCGTGGATCGCATCCTCTATCGGCAACACCTGGATACGGATATGACAAGGTGGCACCTTGGCGGAGTGATGAAAGCGGTTGAGCCCTTGTTCACCTTTGAGGATTCCATAGGCGGCGACTCCCTGCACCTGCAAAACCACCTCGGCCTTCGGCGATTCGGCACTGATCGCCTGATCGTGGACCACCAACGCACTAAATCCTTTCGCACTGCACCATCCGCGATAGGCATCCGCCAGTCGCTTCACCAGCGGATTGGCCTGAGCTTCCAGCGCATTAAAAACCAAAAAAAGGTCTCGCTGGTCACCTGCATCGGAACAGCGGAGCATGTAGCGCGCGATCCTCAGTTTTTGGGTCGATGCCTCCAATTGACTTGCCAATGAACTCCGATCGATCGGCTGAAAGGTTGGCAACGAAGAGACGGATGCCAATCCCAGTTCCCGCGCCTCCAATAGCTCGCGATCGCTGTATTCCAGAAATCGTTCGATGCGATGAAGCCGGATCGCAGCCTGCTGAGAGGTTTCCGAGCGATCCCAGAAACCCTTGGAATTGATCGCTTCCAATAGCATCGTCCGTTGACCACGCACCCCATGCAGTTCGATCTCCTCGATCAGCCGCGTCGATTCTTCAAGCATCGCTTCTCTCGCCTGGTCCAACCGCTCACCGCTTCTCGCCTCCCCTTGGACTGCTCTGGAAGCCTCATTCGGCTCCGCCTCCAGCGCCGACTCGGCCGCTTTGGCTTCCACCTTGCTATCCGATTCTTTGATCGAAACATCCAACCTTCCGTCGCGAAGCTGCAGTCGCACGATCTGTCGTTGAGACGATGGGGTCTGACTGGCAAGCAGACGAGCCAGTGGAACCAGCAAATTTCGCTCGATCGCCCGCTTGATGGGCCTAGCTCCATAACGGCTGTCAAAGCCGATCCTCGCAATCCAGTCGATGACCGAACGGTCGATATCGAAATCGAGCCCTCGTCGCGTGACGCCATCCCGCT
>JBJSWM010001225.1:0-2935 GCA_046085865.1 Pirellulaceae bacterium | reverse complement strand
GGAGGACGTGGTGGAGAATGGATAGACTTTCGATTGCGAGGTGTTATTTTGGTTTTCTCTTTGAGGTTTCGGCGAATTGCGATGGCAGCGGTTTCGGTATGCAGTGCACTGTGTTTTGGTGCTTCTGCCGATCAAGCGGTAGCCGCCATCGTCTACGACAATGGGCCACCGAGTGGTAGCAACGGTAACGAAGTGACCGAGAACGTCGTAGCGAATGACTTTACACTATCGTCGGCAACCAGCGTGGCCGGCGGCGCGATCTACATTGCAGGTGTTACAGCTCTCGGCGGAGTTGGTAATTGGGATGGTGTTTTTGGCTATTCGTTGTTCGCCGATAGCGGCTCGAACTCGCCTGGTACGCAACTGACCAGCGGCTTGGCTACTAAAACGACGACGAACGTTGGTCCTAATAATTGGCCCGCCGGCGGCGATGTCTATCGAATCGACTTCAATTTTGTTACGCCATTCTCAGCCGCCGCAGCGACCAAGTATTGGCTGGGAGTGCATCTTTCCGCAGACTACATTCGCGACCACATTTTTTGGGTTCACACAGACAACACAGGCCTAAACGGTACTCGGGGTTATCGGAGCCAGAATGGCTTGTTCAACAACTGGACTCTTACCGGCTACGAGAATGCCTTCTATCTCAACGGCACTCCAGCAGGCGGACCTGTTCCCGAACCAACCTCGCTTGCGATCTTTGGACTCGGTGCTGTCGGTGCCGCCTACAGGGCTCGCAGAAAACTGGTTGCGGGATGAACCATCGGGCTATCTAAAACTCGATTCAACAAAAAACGGTCTGCATCGACGCAGACCGTTTTTTAGTTCGACTCGTTGCTTCTTATGGGAAACCAACGACTTCATTTCCTCTGGGTGGAAAAGCCATGCGATCGGGGAGGCGACTCCTTACCAGCCGATCGCGGATGGCGCCCAGCGCAAAGCATGCCCCATTTTTTCTCTGTGGCTCCGTGCCTCCGTGTAAGCCAAAAGGGCCCCGGTGTGCGCTAAGAAGGAACGAGCCAAATGGCGCAGAGAAATGGTGTTCTATAAAAAGTGGTTGGTTCTTAACACGAACCAGTCCCTCGTTGTCCCGTTCGAAGGGAACCTCGATCAGCGGCTGATGATTTCCACCTTGCTGCCGCGGTCCAGCATCCCAAAGACGTCGGCTGCATCGATGGGGCTAAGGCTGATGCAACCCATCTGGTCCGACCCGCCACTGGGATTCTGCGGGCTACCATGCAGGCACAGCCCCTCTCCAAGATCGATCCATACACCGCCATAGGGATTGGAGGGGTCTCTGCCATCGATCGCCGTACCACCCAATCCGTAGTAGTTGCGATCCCTAAGCTTCTCGACGACCACACACGACTTGGGGCGAATGGCCATATCCTTCCCAAACGACACCGGGAATCGTCCCGCATACATTTCGCCCAGGAACATCGTCAGTTCGCTCCGCTCCAAATCCACTTCCGCGCGAAATGGTCCGCTGAGGACCTTCAAGCGAGTGTCTGGCAGTAGGTGGAGCGGATCGGTGATGCCGTTGATGCGTGAGAGAATATCAGCTGGGACTTTGTAGCTGCGCGCGATCGAATCCATCGTCTCCCCTTGGATCACCACATGCGGCGTTTTTTCCAGATAATGCTTCCGGGAATAGATCACTTCTCCGGCGAGGAAATCGAGCGAATCCATGAGCTGAGCCTGCTGTGGATGCGTCAGTTCTGGTGCCCGGTAGAAAAGGCTCAGCGTCGCCAAAGCCTCCTTCAGTTGCCCGCGCTGAATCTGTTCGAGCGCCATCCGTTTGGCGTTTTCGAAAGACCGCGTGGTCGTGCTATTGGGCAAGCCCGGTTCAACGCCTGTCGCCGGCTCCGATCTCACCGCACTGGTTGCCAGGGAGTCGGGGGCAAGCGACTGCTGGGAAAGATCGCCCGTGGTTGATGCGGCTGTAGCCCGCGCCGCTGGTGCAGGCTGGTCCAGTTTGGGAGTCGTCAGATCGCGGACGGTGGCGACCTCTTTTCCGTGGGCTTCGGGGAGTGAAAGCCCCAGCCCAGTCGGCTGGCCGGCCGGGGGCGCGATGCTGGGCAGAACTCCTGCCGAAGAGTTTTGCAGCGACGCAGTGGAGCTGGCGCCAGAGGAAGTCCGATCGCCCCCTGTAGGCCCCGTGGCGGCGCCTTCAGTGGGGTCGAGTCGATCCAGAGAGGTGGGGGACGCCTGTGAGGCGGGTTGGTCCAAGGGTGGGAAACCGGTCAAACGAGCGGGAGGGGCGGAGGTGCCAGGAGCGATCTGATAGATGGGGTTGGCGACCGAATCGGAAGGACCATTCGCACGAGCTTTCGGGTTGCCTTCCTTCGAGGACCGACCTACCGATGGTCCCGCACCGGGGACCTGAAAGGGACCGTCGTCAAAGTCGGGTTGCAGGTCCATGCCTGGCCCCAAGCTTCCCTCCATCTCCTGCAACAGACTTGCTGGGATCTCCACCCCAGGATCGTTCAGCGCGACATACACGCCGTAAATCGCAGCCAGCAGCATCACCACAACGACCGAAGTCTTGATGGTTTGCATGACGGTCCTCCTTGACCGACCTTGTCGACTCACCGAATCCTGTCCTTCCAATCCATCCAGCCACAGGTTTGCCTGCAGCTTTCCAGGCGGGGCGATCCCGCAGGACGCAAAGGATTTAGCAAAGTGCAGGTGGCGTTGCCAGAGCAAACTTTTCCACTTGTCTGGCAAGAGCCAACTTGGGTTGCGAAGACTCAGCGAAAGTTCTCTCGGATTGCTAGCAGCCAGACCTAACCGCTACGATGGCTACCGTTCGCTCACCAACCGCCATCGATCCATCGATAGTGGTGAATTCCTCGCCTGTTTTTTCACCCTCCCCCAGGGAGGGTCGCTGAGAAGGAACGACGAAGCGGGGAGGGCTAGACCATCGCTCTGACTG
>JBJSWM010001224.1:0-1525 GCA_046085865.1 Pirellulaceae bacterium | reverse complement strand
TTTCTCCAGTGCGGCCGTTTGCCATCGGAGATTGCAAAACTGGAACGCCTGGATGCGATCCCTTCAGCTCCGGTCCACACAATGCACGAAGCGGGGTACGCCAACTGGGAGATCGACACCGCTCGTTGGGAGGATTCGGTTCTGGAAGTCAGCAGCAACCAAATCCTTCCACGGCTCCATAACAGGACTCGCCTTTGCTGCTATCTGGGTTATTCTGAAGACCCTTGGGTAGAACCGCTGGGTCGAAGTTTCGAACGGGTCATCATACTGGTCCCTTCGAAAGTCACCGGCGGGGGCAGCGAACTGATTCGCCGCATCCGTCGGATGATGGCAAGGCAAGTTCCGATCACCGGCTACCTGGAATGCGGTCTAGGCGTCCCTTAGGAACACTCCGAATAGTAGCTTGCGATGAAATCGTGTCTTGTCACCGGCGGCGCCGGATTTATTGGGTCGCATCTGGTCCATGGACTATTGGCAGAGGGGTATCGAGTTCGGGTGCTCGATAATCTTTCAACTGGCCATCGCGCCAACTTGGAAGGTGTTCTCGATCGCGTGGAGTTCGTCGAAGGGGACATCTGCGATACTCAGATCGCAAGGCAAGCCACCGAGGGGATGGACGTCGTTTTTCATCAAGCCGCGATGGCTTCGGTACCATTCAGCCTGGAGTATCCACTGGAGTCGCATCGCACGTGCGCCACTGGCACTCTTTCGATGCTGATTGCAGCCAAGGACGCGGGGGTCAAGCGATTTGTCTATGCCGCGAGCAGCAGCGCCTATGGCGACCAGCCCTACAACTCGAAAAGGGAAATCGATATCCCCTCGCCTCTTTCTCCCTACGCGGTGGCCAAATTGGCTGGCGAATACTATTGCCAATCCTTTTACCATAGCTTCGGGATGGAAACGGTTGGTTTGCGATATTTCAACGTGTATGGACCTCGTCAGGATCCCAATAGCCCTTACTCGGCTGTGATTCCGCTCTTTGTGACGCGATTGCTCTCTGGCCAGTCGCCCATCATCTACGGGGACGGCCAACAGTCTCGAGACTTCACGTTCGTCGAAAATGTCGTCCTTGGAAACATCCTCGCCTCCAAGGTCGAAGGCATCGGAGGCAAAGTGATCAACATGGCCGAGGGATGCCAAACCAGGCTTCTTCAACTCTTGACGTTACTCGATCACCATCTCGGGACAGGGATCGGACCTAAGTTTGAAGCAGCTCGTGTCGGCGATGTCCGCGAGAGCCTTGCGGATATCACTCTGGCCAGGGCCTTGCTGGGCTATGATCCCAAGATCGGTCTGGATGAAGGATTGGCGAAGACGATCGACTACTATCGCACCTGGCGACCCTAAGCGGGTTATCGTTCGCAGCCACCCTTCCACGACCTCCCGCTCATTCCACCTTCTCCTTTGCCGGCTCCACCAACCGAATCAGCTGATCCGCCTCCAAGAGGTCATGAGGGGTGGTGGTGCCACTAGGCCACCGAACAGTCAATTGGGGAAACCGTCCATTCTGCAATTGGCTCTTTGC
>JBJSWM010001223.1:0-4444 GCA_046085865.1 Pirellulaceae bacterium | reverse complement strand
ACGAACCCGGCCCCCACGACGGCGACTCGCTGGACTTTGCCAGCCTGAATCCAGGCGAGGATTCGATCGAGATCCTCAAGCGTCCAGAGATGGAACAGGTTGGGTGCGTCGCGCCAGAATGCTGGACGCCGAGGCTGAGCCCCGGTGGCCAGGACCAAGCGATCGTAAGGGATCGATGGCAAAGGCTCCCCCGTCGCCGACCGCACTTCGATCTCCTTCTTCTGCCGATCGATCCGAATCGCTTCGGTTCCCGTTCGCACATCGATGCGGAAGCGATTCCAAAACAGCTCGCGGGTGGCCACCAGCAGTTTCGATCGCTGCTGGATTTCTCCACCGAGATGGTATGGCAAGCCGCAATTGGCAAAGGAGATATCGGGGCCTTTTTCCAGAATCGTGATGCGCGCTGTGGCGTTGCAGCGGCGGGCGCGGGCGGCTGCCGACGCGCCGCCGGCGACACCGCCAATGATCACGATGTTGGTCCCCTCTTGGTTGGCCATGTCGCCGGAATTCATTCGTGTTCCCATTTGAGAATCCAAGGGTCCCCTGTCGCCTTCTGAAACGCCCGCAGCTCCGATACCAGCTCCTTCAGCTCCTCCTGCAACTCAGGAACCTCCGCCAAATTTTTTGCTTCAGCTGGATCGGTTACCAGATCGTAGAGTTCCAACTTGGGTCGCTGAATGTAGCTGCCCACCGTGCGTGGTCCATAGGAGGCCATCAGCCCCTCTTTCAGTCGCTCCTGCCAAGTCGGAGACTCCCACAGATCGGTCGCAAAAGGAAAGGGCAGGGGATGCGCGATATTCCAGATCAACTTGTAGCGAGAAGACCGAACGCTGCGCATCGGGTAGTACATCGTGATTTCATGAAACGTATGAGAGGCATGGGTGGTACGGGGATTTGGCAGAAGGTGGATGCGATCGGGATGATGACTGAAGCCGTGCAACTCCGCTGCCTTGTAGGGGACGCGTGCGTAATCGAGGATCGTAGGAGCCAGATCCGCATGCGTCACAGGAAGATCGATGGTTGCGGCATGGTTGGGTGGCCTGCGCCCATCCCAGATGATCAGTGGCACATGGAGCCCAGCTTCGTAAAGTGTCGTTTTAGCGCCGGGGAAAGCCATGCCATGATCTGCAGTAAAGAGGAAAACAGATTGCTTCTCCGCCTCCACCTCACGCAGTGCGCTAAACAATGCATCCACGCCCTGATCGACCCGATGACAACTCTGGTGGTACATCGCCAATTCGGCTCGGCAATGGGGCGTGTCGGGGAGGAAGTCGGGGACGTCGATCGTTGCGGGATCCACCTGATGCACGCGGGAACTGTCGTCCGTTAGGGGCCGATTGCCAAAGGCATCTGGAGCGTAGGGAAGATCGTTTCGAAACCCGCCGCCTCGATGCGGATCGGCGGTGCAGAAATAGAGAAAGAACGGACGTTCCTTGGAACGATTTTGGAGATGGACAGCCACCTGCTGAGCCATACCGACCGGATCCCGTTCGTTCCCTGGCAGCACCGTTTCAAAGGGATAGGCCGACTCAGGTGCCAGATGGAATTTTCCGATGCGAATCGTCTCGTATCCCGCCTCAGACAATCGCTGCGGCAAGGTAGACAACGACTCCTTCGTTTTGAAGCGATGGTAATCGTGTGCGTGACCATACTGCCCGTTGGCGTGATTGAACAAACCGGAGAGGATCACGGAACGGGATGCGCTGCAACTGGCGGTGGTCGCGTAAGCCCGGGTGTATCGCAGTCCTTCCGAAGCGAGGCGATCGATAGCCGGGGTCTTTGCATCCACGCTTCCATAACACCCCAGATCAGGACTCTGATCGTCGCTGACGAAGAGAATCAAGTTTGGAGCGGTGGAAAGCTCCTGGGCTGGGACTGGAGTTGTATGCCATGCGGCAAGCCAGACTAGGAGAATGGCGGGAAGATGCCTGCGTGCCCACCTTGGGATCAGGGGGTTGCTTTGGAACTGGAACATGATGTGCTCAAGCGAGGCGGTTGCGCAAAGGTCTGCCATACGACGCAGTATCGCTCAGTCAGTTCGATCAGTTTAGCGATCGAATCCTGGGGCGCATCGCTGTCGATCGAGAATCGCAATTCGATCTTTGAGAATCCGACTGGAACCGTTTTGTCGACCCCCAGTGTCCCGCGGAAGTCGAGATCCCCACAGGCTTCGACTGAGGCAGCCCGCATTTCGATTCCCATCGCGGTGGCGACGGCCGCCAGGGTAACCCCCGCGCACGAGACAATCGCTTCCAAGAGAATTTCACCCGAGCAGGCCAAGGGCTGAGTGCCTCCGGTCGCCGGGTGCAACCCGGCTCGGGAGACCCCAGCAAAGGTCGGGACGTCGCAGGTCAGCGACGCTAGATCGACGGTTCCGCGGGCCACCAGTCTTTTTTGCGCCTCGAGTGGACTCTGGCGATATTTCTCCTTCAGCGGTTGCTGAAGGGCTTTCAATTGCTGTGCGTCCACAATCCGAAGGTGGCTCCTAGCTGAAATCCAAAGCGGCTAACAACGCGACTCAGCGCCGCGGCTTGGTTTCCTTGCCCTGCTGCGCCTGCAGCAAGGAACTGGAAGCCTTGGACCCGTAGTGGCTCTTCTTGGGGTCGAGGAAGTTCTCGATGGTCGCGTCCGCCATCAGCCCATCCATCTCCTGCAGAATCGCTCGTCGAGTCATCCGTTCCTCCAGATCCTTTGCCAGTTCGTCGCGGACCTCCGAGAGGTCTTGAACCACCGGCTTGGTGAATCCCTGGCAGCGGAGGATGACGTACTGATTGGAGATTTCGATGATGCCGGAAAGCTCGCCCGGCTTGAGTGCGAAGGCAGCTTTCTCCATCGTCGGTTGACCGCCATTCTTTCGAATCGGCGGAACCTTCCCATAATTGCTGCGCGAAGTCGGTTCGACGGAATACTGTGCTGCCAGCTCCCCGAAAAACTGATCCGTAGGGTTATCCCGCGCCATCTGCCAGACTTCCTGCGCGGTGCGCTGGTTGCTGGTGACGATCGCCAGCACTTCGGCCCGCGGTCCGTAATTGGCTTCAAAGCCTCGCTGGAAATCCTCTTCGGTGATCTGGACTTTGCCCGTGACCATCTTCTTGAGGGCAACGGTCGGCCAGACGGTGTCGCGCACGTAGAGTTCGTAGCTGGCCCCTGGCTCCTCAAGCACCTTGGCCAGCCATGCTTCGACGTCGACCTGCCCCTGCTTGACGTAGCCAAAGTACTCGGCCGCCCTTGTGATCTCTCCCTGAATCTCATTCGGCTCCACCGCCAACTTCCGCTTCTGCAGCGCATCCTCAAGAAGGACACGGTGGATTTCCCCTTCCAGCACCTGGGAACCGAATCGCTGGAGACATTCGTTGGCCAGCGTGGCTAGCGGGATCGGTTGCTGGTTGATGAAGGCGGCCACTTCCGGGTGCTGCCCCTGCGCTGGCTCACCATAGACCTTCACCACTTGGCTTTGGGAACGAAGCGTCGTGAACATCGTCGATGCCATCGCCTCCAACTGTCGCTCCTCCAGCGATTGCCGGATCCTGGCGATGACCGAATCCATCTGATCTGGATGCGGAGGCGTCGCCGGCTCATGCCTCACGCACTGCAGAATCACAAACTGATTGGCGACCTGGAAGATCTCCGAGACCTCATCGGGCTTCAGTTGAAATGCAACCTGCTCGATCTGGTCGTCCCCAGAATTCTTGCGGATCGGCGGCAGCAACCCCTCGACGCTGGCGCTGCTCTGGTCGGTGCTCTCCAGCTTGGCCAGCCGCTTGAACTCCGACGGGTCCATGGTGACCTGCTGATGGATCTGCTTCGCCTTTTCTTCATCCTTGACCGCGATCATCCGCACCTTCACCGAGGGACCGAATTCGTACTGATACGCCCGATCGATCTCTTCCTGGGTGACCTGGATTTTGTCGCGAGCCAGTTGTCGCATTGCCAGCATAGGCCAGACGATATCCGCCGCGTATCGCTCCGGCTTCACCCCTCGCTCTTCCTCCAACAACTGCAGGAACATCTTCGTGTTCAGCTTGAACTTGGTCGCCTGCCTGGCGATCTCATCGTTGACATCTTCTTGGGTGATGACCAAGTTCTGCGCCTGACATGCCTGCAGCACTAGCATCTTGTCGAGCAGGTCATCGAGCACCATGGTGCCGTGCCGCCTCAGACACTCCTCCGCCAGCCGCTCGCGAGGAATCGGCATCCCATTGACCAGAGCGACCACTTGAGGCCCTGAGTCGGCTCCTCCCGATGCGGCATTGGACGGTGCGCCCCCAGCCTGACCGGCCACACCAGCGACGGCCCCGCCGCTTTGGGCCGGCGAAACGCTGGCCGATTGCGCTCGCAAGGACTGTCCCATAGAAAACCAGGGGGCTAGGCCAATCCCCAGGGCAATGGCGGAAATCTGGTTCGTTCGCGGCAACCTGTTCATCGTACCCATCCTCCTTGATAA
>JBJSWM010001222.1:0-726 GCA_046085865.1 Pirellulaceae bacterium | reverse complement strand
ATCTGACCGTGCCGCCGCTGGCGGCGCTGGTTTTTCAGTGGCATCGTGATCTACCGGAGGTTGCGATGCGTCAAGATGACTCTGCGGAGACCCAGCCGTCAGGATCCCACGACGCTGGCTTTGCGATTCGATCGAGGGAATCGCCTGAGGCACTTTGAGCTGGCAGCGGGCGGGGGAATTCCTGCTGCTGGAAAAGTCGAAGGCAAGATGCCAGAAAGAAGTGGGGTAACGACATTCTAACAGTCGTTAGAATGTCACGTCGACTTGCTCAGGAGATTGCGTCGGGGCCACTGAGGTGCGAGTCGCCGGAGTGGCTGAATTCGTTTTGCAGCCATTTGGCTCGTTCGATATTCCGTTCGGAGGGCGTCATGATGCCGCCGTGTCGTTTCTGCAGGTGAGCAGGCTGGGTTTGAATAATCAGTCGATGGACGGTGGCGATCGGGACGGGATCGATCCACCCCAGGCTGATTCCAAGACGCACCTTGGAGAGATGGTCCATCGCTTCTTCGCTGGTGATTTTCTTGGCGGTCTTGAGTATGCCAAGGCCCCGACTGATTTGGTCGCCCAGATCCTGGGCATGTTCCCGAACCAAGAAATCCCTCGCCATTCGTTCGTACTCGAGGAGTCGGGGGATGATTTCCTGCACGCGACCGATCAGTTCCTCTTCGGTCTGTCCCAGGGTGACTTGATTGCTGATTTGGTAGAAGTCACCCATGAACTGCGAGC
>JBJSWM010001221.1:0-756 GCA_046085865.1 Pirellulaceae bacterium | reverse complement strand
GAACCGGCGCACGGTTCTTCACACTAGCGGAAGCCTCTGGCACTCGCTGAAGGCTCTGGCACGGCCTCCCGACAAGCCAACCGACAGCGATGCCAACCGACGGGATTGGCCACTCACCATGGCAGCAACCTGTCGATCCTTTCCGGGTCGACAGGTTTTTTTATCGATGCAGCTTAGGGGCGACGCAGCGGCCGCCACTGCGGACTGGCCGCAGATCGGTCGGTGGGTCCAGAATGGATAGGAGGAGGCGTGCCGCTGGCGGTGCCGCGATCCCAGGGACGGGAGAGATCGAGCGATTTTGGGTCTTCGGCGGCAGATCGGTAGGGGGAAAGGCTGGTAGGTGGAGTGATCGGGGGGCGAGCCGACAGACGGCTGGAAGAGGAGCCTAGGCGCGCCGCCAGTCGATCGTTCTCCGCCCGCAGGTCTTCAAGCTCCCGCTTCTGCGCCCGATACTCGCTGGTCAACCGCTGATTCTCAATGGTCAACTCCCGCTTGCTGGGACCGGTAGTGCATCCAGTCGTAAAAAACAGCATCGCGATCCACACCGAGCCAACGCCGGTCGCGATGGCTCGGGAAGTCTTGTCCCTCTTCCACCCGGAACCAGGAAGGCGATCGAGTGGGAGGGTGGCTGCAGAAGTCATGACGAGGGCTCTCTATGGCGCGATTCTCTAGGCCCTGGGCAGACGCGATCGCTGGAATGCCCCACGGCTTTGGCCGATTGGTAGCAACCTTAGCCCGACAAAACAAGATCGATTT
>JBJSWM010001220.1:0-1944 GCA_046085865.1 Pirellulaceae bacterium | reverse complement strand
CAGTAACCAGGCTGGCGACTGCTGGGGCGGGGGTAGTCGAAGTCGATCAGATCGACGACCGGAATCTTTGCGATCTGGTTGAGCGGCAGGTGATCGTCCCGGATTTCGTAGCGGGTACGAGGGACGAAGGTGCGGATATCGAAACGATCGGCCACCTTCCAGATTTCACGGACCAGTTCCGGTGCAAATCGATAGCTGTTGGTCTCGTAGAAAATCTCCAAATACTTATCGGCGATCATGTCGACCAACACCCCAGCCTCATACCGCGAATGAGCCCCCGAGGCGATCTGCTGCGCGAAATACGTCGATCCAAGAAAGTACAGCTCCCGGTCCCTGGCTTCATCGTAGATCAGCTCCTCACCATCAAAGAGCACCATATCCAGCCCCAGACTATCCGGTAGCAGTTTCATCGCATGGGAAAGTTCTTGCATCAAGGCGACCCCACTGGCGCCATCGTTGGCGCCGAGAAATACCCCTCGAGGCTGCTTCGGGTCGCGATCGGGGAAAGGCCGTGTATCGTAATGAGCGGCCAGCAACCACCGTCGCTGGGCAGATGGGTTCCACCGCGCGATCAGATTTTTCATCGCGACAGGCTGGCCCGTTTGCGGATGCCTAGCAGGGAACTCCTGGAAGCGGATCTCTGCCCCCGCCTTGCGAAAGAAATCGGCGAGCAGTTTCTGCTGACGCTCCATCCCCGACGAACCGCTCACCCGCGGCCCCAGAGCGCAGATCGACTCCAGATAGCCAATCGCACGGTCCGGGTCCAGCTGCCAGGTCTCAAAGAGTCTGCGGTGCTTGGGATCGATCAGGGCCCCTTTGACGGAACCTCCTCTGCCGACACCACTCCACCATCCCAAAGCCCCCAGCAATCCAATCAGCACCAAGCCCAGTTTCCAAGTGAGCTTCGATTTCGCCCAGCTGCCAGAGACGACATCCCCTGTTGCGTTATGTCGATCCGCCCACGAATGATCCAGCGGACTTGCGTGCGTGCCTGAAGCCCCCCCCGGATGTTCCACACCCACCTCCCGCTTGGTCGACCAAGCCGAATGGTACTGCCCTGAGGGCGACTTGATCCCAGTGGCTGCAAGCCACTTCATGGACGGAGCCCAACCGCCAATTCGATGTTCGACAGGCATCCGCCCGATGCGTCAAGAAAACGGCCCTCCGTAGCCAACTTCCCTCCGTGCGGTGCATGCAACACTCCACCATCTTTTAGGTGCTGCGTCACATGCCTCCAGCGGTCGTCATTGTGTGCATGCCAAGAACCAAGCGTCAACCGGGGGAATCCATCAGGTCCACGCTCCATCCACCTTTCGTTGACTGCGAACCTTCTCCCCCCTTCGAGTCACCCACGCAAACCAAAAACCGAAGCTGGAAGTTGGACCAAATGGGAAGACAACTTTTCTGGTTTGATTTAGAATGATACGCCTGGGAGTCACTCATCACGGCACGTATAGGATTTTGGTTCATGCGACTGTCTCAATTTTTTCAACCAGGTCGTGTCGGTCTATCGATTGAGCTTTTTCCACCCAAGACCGTCGATGCGATCTCCGGACTGGTCCAGACAGTTCAGGATTTCCAGAACTTCAAACCCGATTTCCTGACCTGCACCTACGGTGCGGGGGGATCGACGCAGGAGATGACGTTGCAGGTAGCCGAAGCGGTCAAGCGTCAAATGGGTTTGCCGATGGCCTCCCACCTGACGTGCGTCAACGCGACCAAAGAGCAGCTACGTCAGTACCTTCGCCGCTGCACCGAACTCGGGATCGATGCGATCGTCGCGCTACGCGGCGACCCCCCCAAGGGAGAAACCAGCTTCACACCGATCGAAGGTGGACTGCGCCATGCAAGCGAGCTGGTGGAGTTGATTCAGTCGGAGTTTCCATCGCTGGGAATCGCAGTGGCAGGGTATCCCGAGGTGCATCAGGAGGCGATTAGCGCGGA
>JBJSWM010001219.1:0-2861 GCA_046085865.1 Pirellulaceae bacterium | reverse complement strand
GTGGATTCTGTATTCTGCGGCGCTGTTGGGGATCTCCCTGGTTTGTGCTGAATCGACCGCTCGACTGGACGACTGGATGCGATTTGGCACCGGATATCTTGAGACTCCCACCATGGAGTCTCTGGTATTGAAGGAGGTTGGTTATCGGCGTGGACGACCCAAGAGCGGGTTTCGGCACTGGACGTTGAACGAACATGGTTTTCGCGGGCCATCATTTCGTAAAGAGAAAGAGCCAGGGACGACGCGAGTGATGGTGCTTGGGGCTTCCGAAACATTTGGCACTCATGAGTCACCTGGCAAATCCTACCCCGAAACGTTGGCCACGCTGCTACCTGAATCGTACCAGATGATCAACGCTGCGGTGGTTGGAATGCCGCTGGCTGAGGCGATCAACTACTGGGACCTCTATCTGGCTGAGTACCAGCCCGACATCTTGGTTCTGTGCGCATCACCATTGTTTTATTTGGCAGAGCATGCGCCTGCGATTTCGCCGGTCAGCTCTTCCGCTTCGGCTCCTATGCCACCTCCTCCGATTGGTCTGTTCGATTCCTCGCGAATTGTGGAACGACTAAGAAATCGCTTCTCAATTCCTGCCTTGGTAGTTGAGGCACGCGATCGTGCAAATATCGCCAAAACCATTGCCTCCAAGGATCCCGGCTGGGTCTTTGAGAAGCCGCCAGAGGACCGACTGTTACTCTACCAGGAGCACCTGGCGATGATGATCGATAGGACGAAGGATGCCTCCTGCCAGTTGATCCTGGTCACCCAGCCGATCAGTGCAGCAGAGTCCATTCGGCCGGAGGATCAAGGGGATATCCTGGCGGCTCGGGCGCTGCGGCCTCGAGTGACTGAGCAGGTTTTGGTTGATTTCTGCAAGTTGGCCCGCGACCGAATGATTGCGTTGGCAGATTCCAGATCGGTACCTGTCGTGGACCTTTGGGGAGTGATGACAGGCGACAAGTCGCTATTCCGCGATATCGTGCATTTCAGCGACCGCGGCGCAAAGATCGTCGCGGAGAATGTCTTCAGGCAACTGATCGTTCTAGCGCCGGCCCACAACCTATCGAGTCAGTAGTTCCATGATTTTCAACAGTGTGGAATTTCTTTTCTTCTTCCTTCCGATCACCTACTTGGTGTTCTGGATGCTGAAGACAGCCAATGCACGCTACGTGTGGCTGACCATCACCGGTTACGTCTTTTATGGATGGTGGGATGCTCGATTCTGCCTGCTGATCGGATTTTCGACCTTGGTCAGCTACCTAGCTGGACTGGGGTTCCTTCGCTGGCAGGAGGGATGGCCTAGACGACTGTGTCTGATCGTTCCGATCGTCGTCGATTTGTTGCTCCTCGGCTTCTTCAAGTACGCCAACTTCCTGCTTGATCTGGCCGGCAGCGTTCAGGGCTTGTTTGGTTCGAAAGCTCATGGCCTTCATTTGGACGTTGTTTTGCCAGTGGGGATTTCGTTTTACACTTTTCATACGATCAGTTACATCGTCGACAGCTACCGGCGGGTGGTTCGACCCACACGCAACTTTTTCGAGTTCGCGGCCTATGTTTCGCTCTTTTCGCAATTGGTAGCTGGTCCGATCGTCCGCTTCAGTCAATTGGAGAAGGATCTGGAGAACATCGCTGTCTCGGATCGCGCCTCGTTGATCCCCCGGGGCATTTCTTTTTTTCTGACTGGACTGATCGAGAAAGTGGTCATCGCCGATTCGATCGCCTTTCTGATCGATCCCCATATCGAAAAGATTGGATCGATGAGCACGTTGGCGAGTTGGGAGTTGCTGATTGGTTATTCGATGCAGCTCTATTTCGATTTTTCTGGTTACAGCACGATGGCTATTGGTCTGGGGCTGCTTTTTGGCATGCACATTCCGCAGAACTTCAACTCCCCCTACAAGGCGACAAGCCTTGGGGATTTTTGGCGGCGCTGGCACATCTCCCTTTCCAATTGCATGAGAGACTATCTCTACATCCCTTTGGGTGGCAATCGACTGGGAATCCGAAGGAACTACGTCAATCTTTTCCTGACGATGCTAATTGGTGGCATTTGGCATGGAGCCAACTGGACGTTTGTCCTTTGGGGAGCATGGCACGGACTGTGGCTTTGCCTGTTCAAGAAGATGGAACTCTCCAAGGTTGGCTTGGGTTACTGGGGTGGTCGGGTGATCACCTTGCTGGTGGTCCTGTTCGGATGGGTTCTGTTTCGCGCGCCGGATATGGAGCATGCATTGGTCTGGTATCGCCACCTGCTGATTCCAACGGTTGGGGCTTCGGTACCGAAGGAGGGTATCCTTCTGGTCCTGCTGGTGATCGCATGGTATCTGGCTGCGGTAGCCCGGAATCCTGTCGAGTTGCACGATGAACAGAAGGGGTGGGTCTATCCTCCCTGGGCTGCCTGCGCTATTTTTGGAGCGGTTTTGGCGTTGATTGTCGGCTGGGGGAATAGTCCTTTCCTTTATTTCCAGTTTTGATTTGCCGCAAAGCTCTCGTTTTCCTCGCTCTACGGTGCCGGCATCGATCAACACGCCAGCAGCCGTTTTTCGTTCATTGCACTTTGCTGCCGACCAAATAGAATCAAGCCAACAGGGGCTTGATGATGAAAAAACGACCGATTCCAAGGCGGCAATGGCTTCAGGGAGTAGCGGCTGTACCGGCAATGGGCGCAGCCTTGGAGGCAGGAGTTGGCTTGGCCAGCCAAGCGGAACCTCCCGTCGAAGCTGCCTTTGACAAGAAGCAGCAGTACGAACTTCCAGGCTGGGCCTTCACTCAGACTCTTGAAGTCCCGCTCACACCACGGCCCACGGCCGTCGGTAGCTTCGAGCAAATCGATCGGCAACCGGGTGTGTTTGGCAAGGACG
>JBJSWM010001218.1:0-563 GCA_046085865.1 Pirellulaceae bacterium | reverse complement strand
AGCGCATCTCCTTGCTCTCCTGCCCCCTGGTCTCTTGTCAGCTCGGCCACCTCGCCCAATCCCTCTCGCAGTCGCAGCCCTTCGATCGTGCCACCCAAAAGGGACTTCGGCTGCGGAAAATTGCTCGATGTGAATCCGACTCGAAATACCGACTGTGCCAAAGGGGAACTGCTTCGCAACACTCCTTCGGCCACCAACCGACCATCGACTCCCATCGTGACTTTTCCACTGGCGGCATCGTAAGCCAGCGCGACTCGATGAGCCTTTCCATCATCCACTGGCATATCGGATGCCACAGCGCCAACCCAGCCGATATCGAAGACCAATCTTCCATCGCGGACAAAAAGAGTCATCCCACCGGGAGCCCACTGAGGACCAAGCGGTGCGAAGGCAGCGACCGTTCCATCGGAATCGGTCTTTAACTGAGCGACCAGTGTCCATTGGCGGGGAGTCGACTGGCCCAGCCAGGCGGCCTTTGCGATCTCCCAGTAGCCGCTGCCATCCAGACCCCCATTGGGCTGTCGTGGCTCCGCCGCTCCTCCGCCGGATCGCTGCCCCCACCG
>JBJSWM010001217.1:0-3049 GCA_046085865.1 Pirellulaceae bacterium | reverse complement strand
AGGCGGGACTTCGAGAAGTGAGCTCCACGCATCTGCGGATGATCACCGATCTGCCACCAGATCCAGAGGTCGATGGATTGCCCGAGATCTTCGATCTCGCGATCCCCCAGTGGTTCGAAGGTTTTCAGATCACCCAAGTTCCTTTGCCCAAAGAGAAGCTCAAGCTGCTCCTCTTTCGAGATCGATCCAAGATGGAGCGGCTGGGTCTGATCGACGCCAGTCTCCCCCCTTTCCCCTATGGATACCAGCGAGGGGCGAACATGTATGTGGCGGAGCCTCCCTCCCCCTACTACCGACGGCATCTGGTCCTGCATGAAGGAACTCACTGGTTCATGGAAACTTTTCTCGGCGGCTATGGCCCTCCCTGGATCGCTGAGGGGATGGCAGAGCGGTGGGCGACTCACCGATGGGACAACGGAAAGCTGCAGATGAAGACGATCCCCGGAAGCCGCGATGATTATCCCTACTGGGGCCGCTTTCGCTTCATCCGAGAGCAACTGGCAGCCGGCAAGGCACCCTCTCTGGAATCGATCATGCGATTCTCAGAACGATCGGCGATGGAAGTGGAAATGTATGCATGGAGTTGGTCAGCAGTCTGCTTTTTTGAGTCCCAGCCTGAACTGCAGCAGGCGCTGGTCACTGCACTTAGGGAGTATCCAAGGGATGGTCAGGGATTCAATCGACGCATCTTTCAAAGTCTCCGCGACCGCTGGCCATGGGTAAGAATGCACTGGGAAGGGATGCTGGATCGATTCGACTACGGCTTTGATCTCCAACAGGACAGCCCTGCAATTTTGCGCAACCCACAGACGCCACAAACACTTCCAGTCACCCTGAACATCTCCGCCGACGCCGGATGGCAAGCCACCGGCGTTCGCCTGGAGGCGGGGCAGCGCGTGGCGATTCGAGCCGTTGGACGCGTTCAACTGGGAGAAACAACGCGGCCTTGGTGGAGCGAAGCTCAGGGTGTCACCTTCCGATATGCCCGCGGCAATCCATTGGGATCGCTGACCGCAACGGTCGCTCCTTTCCATGAAACAGAACCCAAGCAGTCGAAAGCGTGGCAACACCAACGGATCGGGAAAGAGGCCGAAGTGGAAGCGACGGAAGCGGGGGAGTTGCTGCTGGAGATCAATGAACTGTCATCCAGCCGCAAAGATAATCAGGGGCAGTACGTCGTTACGATTGAGTCGCTCGATTAACGAGCTGGACGCAAGAGCCATTTTTTACTTGCATGAAAGGCCCAAGGCATTCTATGGATAACACGCAGCACGTCGGTTGGATCGGAACAGGTGTGATGGGACGCAGCATGTGCGGTCACTTGATGGCAGCGGGGCACACAACCCTTGTCTACAACCGCAGTCCTGAAAAAGCCTCAGGATTGGTTCAGCAGGGCGCCACCGCATGCCGAACGCTTGCTGAACTGGCATCCAATTCAGACGTCATTTTCTCCATGGTGGGATTTCCGGAAGAAGTGGAATCGGTTTACTTCGGAGAGCATGGGGTGTTGAAGCATGCCCGTCCTGGAAGCCTCCTGATCGATATGGGAACTACCCCACCTTCCCTGGCGATTCGAATCGCTCACACAGCCTCCTCGCTAGGCCTTCAGACGCTCGACGCACCCGTTTCTGGCGGAGATATCGGTGCCAGAGAAGCTCGATTGTCGATCATGGTAGGGGGTGAGGAAGGTGCTTTTCGGCGCGCCTTGCCATACTTCGAAAAAATGGGGAAGTCGATCGTCTACCAGGGCCCCACTGGAAGCGGCCAGCACACGAAACTAGTCAATCAGACGCTCATCGCCGCCAACATGGTCGGCCTCTGTGAAGCACTCCTTTATGCCTACCGCGCAGGGCTGGAGTTGGATCGTGTCCTCCAGTCTGTCTCCTCGGGTGCAGCAGGAAGTTGGTCGCTGAGCAATCTTGGCCCACGAATACTCAAGGAAGATTTCCAACCTGGATTCTTCGTCGATCATATCGTCAAAGATCTCGGAATCGTCCTTGCCGAGGCAGCTCGCATGCGACTGGCTCTTCCTGGCCTGGCTTTGGCCCACCAGCTGTATGTGGCGTTACAGGCCGCATCCCATGGCCAAAGTGGAACCCAAGCCCTGGTTCACGCACTGGCGAATCTGAACCACCTTCCCTGGCCTCCCCCACCCCAGGGTTCTATCGGCTGATGGAACCTAGATCGATCGCACTCACCGGCGCTGGCACTGTCGTATCGCTCGCTACTCACCCTGCCCCCCCAATTCGGGCTTGCAATCGGTGGCTTGTGGCCAGGGACGGCTCGCCAGTCCACATGGTCAGCCCACAGGACGCTGCGTGGCTGTTGGTGAAAGATTCTCTGAAAATCCCTGTTGAATCGAACACCTAGCAGATAGCATATTTCTTCGTGGGTCAGGTACGATCTGCATCCGCCGAGCTGACTTTGCATCTCCCTCAGCACGGGGTCCTCTTTTTCTTTGACAACTCGAATTCATAGACGGAGTCATTGGCCATGCGACGCGACTCATTGGTTCCACGAATTGCTTTAGCAACCGTCATGGTGATCGGCTGGATCCATTCCGGATATGTCTCCGCGCAATCCGGTTCGCTTCAGAGCTTGCTGTCGACTAGTCCGCAATCCGCTAATGCCATGGCGTACGCGAATATTCCTGCTCTCGATAAACTGCTGAAAGACTCCAACGTGACCACGGAGTTGCCATCGGGAATCACTGAGGCGTGGTTGGTATCGGAGTTCGATCTTCCTACCTTTTCCCCACGATGGGAGCTGGGCCAAGCGGTTTTGGCTTCCGACGCTCAGCCGCAGCAATACGCCAAATCGGTCGGGGGCTATGTGGACAGCATTGAGGGCCGCGAGGTGATCTGGTCCCCAAAACAGATGTATCTGATTCCCGAAGAGGGACCCTTGGTCGGCTTCGCGCGACCCGCCGACCGACGACTGGTCGCCGACTGGCTGGAAGCGACTCCTGGAACCTCCGCTAGCAGCTATCTTTTGGAACAGTCCAAGCAGGGTTCCGATTATCTATCACTGATGCTCTCTTGGGACCTGG
>JBJSWM010001216.1:0-7301 GCA_046085865.1 Pirellulaceae bacterium | reverse complement strand
TTATCTTTCAGCTCCAACCATCGCGGACCATCCCGCCTCAGCGGAATCTTACTGTGTCCCCCTCCCTGCATCGTCGTTCCTGCTCAGCGACCCTTCCTGAGGGAGGGTAAAGAACGACCTCACCCGCCGCGACAGTTGAGTCGCAAGCAAACGTCACCCAGCAGCGTGACTGGGTGCTGTGGTTACCGGCAGTGATTGAGTCGCGGCAGTGAAGCAATCGTAACCAACACAAATCCCAGATGGACTCAAAATAGCCAACTGGCGATCCAAAGTGGATTCGCAGGGGGGCATGACCGTGAATTCGCTGCGTCCCTGGCTTGCGCCAAAAGTTTATCCAGTCGCTGGATGAGACCACGAAAGGGGGCCATCATGGTCTCCCTTCGATTGTGGGCAAGATCAGTCGGCCATCTTCTTGAGGATTGCTTGGTCGAAGTAATTGGTCGACATGGCTGCGTCGACGACGATGGCCTGCGCGTTGATGCCGCTGGAGCGTGGACTGAGCAAGAAGGTGGCGACGTTGGCGACTTCTTCGGTAGCCACGCCACGACCGCGGGGAATCGCTTTCTCAGCGAACAGATACGCATCAACATAGCCAGGAATGCCCGCCGAAGCACTGGTCTTCAGCAACCCGGCAGCCACTGCATTGAAACGCACCTCGGAAAAGCGGCTGAACGACTTCGACAGAAAAGCAAGAGAGGATTCGAGAGCTGCCTTGATCGGCGCCATGAAGCCATAACTTTCGCTCGCCATCCTCGTCGTCGAGATACCGATCGTCACCACAGAGGCCTGAGGCGCTAGAAGATCCTTCATGGCGTTCGAAAGAGCGATCAGGGAGAAGCAGGAGATATCGACCGCCTGCAAGAACTGGCCCCGTGTCGTTTCATGAAAGGGACGCATCCCTTGCGAGTAATCGGCGAAGGCGATGGAGTGGACGAAGCCGTCGATCGGCTTTTTCGATTGGCGTAGTGCTTCGGCCAATCCATCGATTTGATCCTGGTGTTCCACGTCGCAGCAATGAATCGTCGATTCGCCTAAGATTTTTTTGCACTGTTCCTTCCGCTCGGCGCTCCGCACCACATACTCCACCGTCGCTCCTTCGGCTTCCAGCAATTTGCCGATTGCAAAAGCGACGCTCTTTCGGTTGGCGACGCCAAGGACAACCATCCGCTTGCCTTCCAATCCCAGAAAACCCATCCTCGACCTCACCGTTGCATAGGGATTGTGGAAAGTTTTACTGAGGGGCAGCGACGGTGCAGGCGAAATCAAGGCGAGCGGCAAGTTTGCCATCGACCGAAATTTTCCCCGTCATGAAGTAGGCAGATGAGACCACTTCATTGAGCGTTACGTGGATTTCGACCGTATCGCCCGGGCGAACCATCTTTTTGAATTTGACGCCGTCCAGCCGCGTTGCGACGGGGACGGCGCCTTCCTTGGGGGTGAATTTTGACAGCAGGATCGCCCCCGACTGAAGAGCGCACTCGCACAGAATGACCCCAGGAACCAGAGGATAATTCGGAAAATGGCCCTGCGTGAAATACTCATCCGATCGAAACGTTTTCCTGCATCGAATCTCCTGCTCCGTCTGCTCGATGATCGCATCGACAAGAAGCATCGGAGGGCGATGGGGGATGGCACTGGTGATCGCTGGGTCCATGGGAATGGCTTTCTTGATGTGCGTCGGCTTAGCGTGCTGGGAATCGTCAACCTGCGGTGGGGGTGGGGTGGATCGCGGAGCTGGGGCTAGCCAACCATCCGTCGACTTCATTGGCGACGATGACCCCATAATTGATCGCACCCAGCCAGCCCGACATGATGATGCCGACACTTCCGGCATGGTAGAGGCCTCGAACCTGATCCGGCAGGGCGCGGCTGACAGCCAATCCCTCGAACTTGGTTCCAAAGCTGGCGCCCAGGCGATGATGGGTGTAGTGGTGGAAGGTACGAGGAGTTGCGGCGTCGATCAGATCGATTTTTTCTCGACAGTCAGGAACGTACTTTTCCAGTGCATCCAGCGTCGTTTCGATCAGATCCTTTTTGCTCGCCTCATACTCTTCATCTCCCAATTCGCTCCAGTCTTCCCATCTCGCATTGGTACTACTGACCACCGCATGCCTCTCCCTTCCTTCGGGCCTAGTGCGGGGGTAGTAAAAGCTGAAGGTCCGACTGGTGATGTTGCGGCTGAGCAGTGCTTCGGTTCGGAACAAAGGAGCGGTGGAACTGAACAGCAAGTCCCCTGTCGACTCATCGATCTCCACCCCTTCTTTAAAGGCCATGTAGACCTGCGTGCTGCTGTTGTTCAATCGAACCGCTTTTGCATCCCGAGTGAATTCGGGGCTGAAGGACTGTTCTCCAACCAGTTGAAAAATCGTGTTGACCAGATTGGCGTTGCTGACCACCGTGCGGCAGCGAATCTTCTTCCCGTTGACGATCACGCCCTGGATCTCGCCCTTCTCTACTACTATCCGCTCCACGTTGCAGCGAATCCTCGCGTCGACTCCATTTTGTTTCAGCTCCTCATGCATCCGTGTGACGAGGTCGTCGGTTCCACCCTCGTAGATGTAGACCCCTTTGGCCATGAAGTTCGAAAACACAATGCCGTAGGTGATTGCTGGATCTTCCAGAGTCGATCCATTGGCGTAGGTGATCGGTTCCATCAATAAGCGAATGACATCCTCGCGCCCTGGGAAGAATTTTTCAAACAATTCCCGAGTCGTCATCTGCTGGTCGTCGTAGAAATTCATCCCACGAGCCGTCTCGAAAAATCGATCAACCGCCTCCTTCTCCACCCGAAATTGCTCCACCAGTAGCTTGGTGAAATCTTGACGGTCGAAGGTGGTGGTCAGAGAGAACATCGGGTTGTCGAAACGAATCTGCTTCAGCTGGACGATCCGGCTGGCGATATCGTCGTTCCAATAGCGACGGCAACTCTTAAGCATCCCATGGGGAAAGCCATGGAGGGAGATATCGAAAATGTGGCCACCAGGCCTGCGAAACCAAGTCGCTAGGCCACCCAACTTGTAATGCTGCTCCAGCAACAGCACTCGGTGTCCCGCTCGGCCCAGAATATTGGCCGATGTGAGCCCTGCCAAGCCACCGCCGATCACCACGCAATCGTAGTGGTCTGCCGTCCCAGCTAAAAAATCGCGTGGCATCCTTCGCTCGCCTTCAGTGCATTCCCTCGACGGCCAAAACAGTGCGACCGTCGCTCTCCCTCAAACGATGCATCTTAGCAACCTTCCAAGGGGAATGGCGAGCGACGTTGGGCGGAAGCGGTTGGAAAAAGAGTTTCAGACGTCCGGACGAATGCGCGTTCTCGGCGAAACATTGCAACCGTACCCTACGGACAGACGCGGAGACTGCAAAAAAAATTCGATGAGAGCCGATCCGAAGTGTAGCCTGCGCTACATTCGCACGCCGTCCATGCTGGGACGATCAAGAACGTTTGGCCTGCGAAGAAAGAATGGCACCGAAGTGCCTTGGCATGCAGAGTCTCCCTGAAGGAAAACGCTACAATGCGGATGAGAGGAATCGAACCTCCACGGACGTTTGTATAGTCCACTAGATCCTGAGTCTAGCGCGTCTGCCAATTCCGCCACATCCGCTCAACGACCGAAGCCGTGAACGCGTAAGTTTATCGATAGGAAACAGCATGGTCAAGGGTTCTGGAAACCAAGCGAAATTGGATTTTGTGAGGTGGTTTTGCAGTTCGATCCTCGGGATTGTTCTCCTCCCTGTTATTGGAAACGAATTCCTAAAGCATGCGTCAGGGCAGGAACGCGTTTTAGCCGATCGAGCCACCGATTCCATCGTGGCCCCTGACGCCGAGTTTCAGGAAGACCAGTTGCCAGCCCGCCGGAGGCAGGCGTTGGAGTCGTTGCTTCATGCCACGATGAAAATCCAGCAAGGCAATACGGTGGCGACCTGCTTCTTGGTGGACGATGGGAAGCCACGAACCCCGGTTCTTGTCACCGCCGCTCACGTGGTTGAATCGATGCAAGGCCCCGAAGCTCAGTTGGTGATGCGACGTTCGATATCACCGGGCAGCTATGAGAGGCAACTGGTTCCCATTTCGTTGGGGACGGGCGAGTCGAAACGTTGGCGGAGGCACCCGACGGAAGATGTGGCTGCTTTAAGGGTTGAGTTGCCGGAGGGATCGCCACAGCCGGCCACGATCGATCTCCAAGCTCTCGTCAGCCAAGCGGAGTGGGATGAGTCGAACATGACAGCCGGTTTGATGGTCCATTTTTTGGGATACCCCCACCGCGATGAAGCGTCGCCGTCGGGATTCCCAATCCTTCGGCATGGTTCGATCGCGTCATTTCCACTTCAGCCGTTCGCAGCGGTCCGTCAGATGCTCGTCGGGGGCGAGGTGTATGAAGGAGATAGCGGCGGCCCGGTTTTCCTGCCGCGGCCAAGCGAGGTTGATGGGCGTTGGGGCGTCGGGCCGAAAATTGTCGGGATCGTCTCAGGCCAGCGTATGATCGACGAGGAAGTTCGCATGCTGCAGGGAGTGATGAAGCTACGCCACCGCTTCGCTCTAGCCAACGTGATCATGTCTCCTGCGATCGTTGCCACGATCGATTCTCTAGACGATGTGGAAGTGCAGAAGACTGAAGGAGCGAGGTAGAGCCACCGTGTTCTTTATCGCAGGCTCTACGCGATGACATCCCTGTTGGAACTGGATGGTTGGCGATGGATTGAGCGGAGGGATAAGACCCTCCCCGCTCCTTCCTCGCGACTCTCCCAAGGGGAGAGTGAAAACTACGTGCGACCCTTTCAGCGAAGGGTGAGCACTGTTTGCGACTTTGCATCAGGGAGGTTGAGATCGTCCCGAGTTCGCCTCGCGGGCTTGCATCCCGCGCTCTAGCCCTCAGAACTTCCATCGGATCTCATTCGTTCGCCGGTGTCGCCAACTTGGTGTCGGGGTCAAGAAATGCAAAGGCATCTTCCAATGCCGCTTGGACGATCACCAGGTGCTCGGTGTTGGGATAGATGTGGTACTCATGGTCCAACGACTCCTTCTGGCACCACTTGGCAAAGGCATCGGTGCCTCGTTTACCGAAGTCGCGATCTCCTGCCGCGATCCAAAGTGGAACAGTTCTGAACCCATCCGCTTTGCTTGGCAATCCTGCGCCCCCCAGCAAAACGGCTTTGCTGAAGGTTCCCGGGGAACTGTCCAGTTGCCGAATCGCCTGCATTGACCCCATCGAATGGCCTAGGATCATGACTTGCTTGCGATCGATCGGAAACGATCCAGCCATCGATTCGATCAGGACGCTCAGTGGCATTCCCAGGCCCGTCATCCCTTGCCGCGGCGACACCACGATCCAGCCTCGTTCCCTCGCCAACTCCACCGCTCGTCCAGCACCATACGTTTCAAAGAACATGTTCTCGCTCCCTCCCGCTCCATGCAGCAGAATCAGAACCGGTCGTGGCCGATCTGACGGGGCGAAGTCCTTGGGGAGGGCGATGCGAGTCACCAGCTTGGACGCGCCTTGTTTCCACTGAATCCAATGCGATGCGCCATCGACGTCATCGAGCGTCTTTGAAAGCTCCTTCGGGCTGGTGAGGATCGCCTCTGCTGTCCGAAGACATTGAAGGAAGGGAAAGTCGGACTCCAAACTTCTCCCACGGCTTCCATCCTTCACCAGCCCATGCAGCAGCTCGACTGTCGCCATTGCCGTTCCAGCCATGGGGTCGTCCTTGCCAGTCCCTGGTCGTATCGACTGCTCCACGCTTTCCAGTCGACTCTTGAGATCCTTGGCGATCGAAAGTCCCAAGGTGGTCCATTGCAGCTCTTTCCCTTCCCACCGGAGCACCGGGGTCACTTCGTAGTCGCCTTCCTCCAGCAGCGGCAATTCCAAGTCGATGCTATCGCCTGGCGAAGGGAAAGGAATCTCGACCACCGCGAGTGGATCGGGGGATGGGGAGCGAAGAGGCCGAAACTCCAGGGTCACGAGGACTCCCTGGGGCACTTCCATGTCGGCGCCATAGAAGCGATCGACCTGAAGTCGAACCGTTTTCGTGGAGGCTTCGATGAGCCGTGGGGTGATATGGATTTTGCAAGCGAGCAATTGGGAGGTGTCCGTATCGGCTTCGCTGCTTCGAACCTTGAGCCAGGCTTGATCGAGTCTCCCTGCGGCAGCGGGTAGATTCAGCGAGAAAAAGAGCTGCACTGCTTCCTCGATCGGGCGAACCGACGCTTCCCTCGCTTCGACATCCGCCACCTGCCACTGCCGCTCAAATCGCTGCAGACGCTTCCCCAGTTCGTAGCGAGGGGACTGGCCGAGCGAAATGGATCCGGCCCAAGGGAGCGTGGTCCAGACGATCAGGACGGGAACCCAGCTCGCCAGAAGAGGATAAAACCAACGAACCTGTCTGTTTCGCATGGCGAGTCGATCCTTTCGTTCGGGAAACCGCATCTTGCCTATGGTATAGTTTCGGGAAACGTCGTGCAGCAAAATGACTCGGGGCCACCCGATCGTTGTGGGATCTACAGCCATTCCTGCCTACCCGCTTTCTCGCCATCAGGTGCGCGCCATGTCCTTCCTCTTTCGGTGTGACCGACGCCTCATGCTGTCCACTTGGGCTTGCCTTTTCCTTTCGCTGGCGTGGAAGGCCGGAATTCAGGGGCAGGAACAATCGTCTGTTAGCCAATCGATTGACGCGGGGGCAGCGGTGATCGAATCCCGCTGCGTAAGCTGTCACAGCGGTGCCACGCCGGAAGGATCGCTCGACCTCTCCACTCGGTCAGGCCTTCTGAAGGGCTCCGAGTCGGGGATGGTGCTGGATGAGTCGATGTGGGGGGAATCGGTTCTATGGCAGCAGGTATCCGAGCATGCCATGCCACCAGAGGACCGATTGAGCCAAGGGGAGATCGATGCAATTGCCGAATGGCTAGCCAAGCAGGCACCCTACCCGCAGCGATCGCTTGATGCGATGCGCGCGACCAGTAAAAACCGTGCTGGCTATGACTGGTGGTCCCTCCAGCCGCTACGGGCCGGAGCGATCAACGCGAAGGATCGAATGAGCGATTGGGCCAACCCGATCGATTTTTTTGTGGAGTCGAAACTTCGTGAGCAAGGCTGGCAGCTTCAATCCCCTGCTGCACCTCGCGAGTTGATCCGAAGGCTTTACGTCGACTTGGTGGGACTGCTTCCAGATCCGGAGGAGGTAGATCGGTTCGAAGAAGATCCAAGCGAAGAAGCGTATGCGAGGTTGGTGGACCGATTGCTGGCTTCACCGCAGTATGGCGAGCGGTGGGGGAGGCATTGGTTGGACATTGCTAGGTATGGGGAGAG
>JBJSWM010001215.1:0-5213 GCA_046085865.1 Pirellulaceae bacterium | reverse complement strand
CAACGTCACTTCGACCGCACCTTTTGGGGCGCTGGCATCCAGTCCGTTTTGGATCAAGTTGCGCAGCGCCACGGCCAGCGCCTGGACCGGTAGCACCGCATTGGCCTGCGCCACAGCAGGAGGCCACACAAATCGCACGCGATCCAGTTCGCGAATCCCCATTCGCACTTGCTGCAAAAGATCATCTGGAGTGACTGGATCCAACCGTTCGGCGGCTGCCTCGCCGGCGCTACTCTTCATTCGAGCCAGAATGTCCCGGCAATGATGGACCTCCGATCGAATCAGAGCGATGTCTTTGGCCAGGGCAGCAGCCGAAGGATCGGCATCGGCTCGCTTGCCCAATTCATGAACCACCACCGCGATGGTCGACAAAGGCGATGCCAATTCGTGACCCGCACCGGCGGCCAAAGTCGCCAACGCTTCCAGACGCTGCATTTTCGCGTTGAGCAACTGACTGTCGCGCAAGCGCTGCTGACCTTCGTGCAGTTCATTGTGGATTTTGGTGATAAACCAAGTCGTCAACAGGGCGCTAGTGGCAAAAGCAACCGCCAATCCCTGGTGGCGCACTGGCCAGACCGTGGACGTTTGCCCTCCAGGGGCGAGAATTGTCAGAGGCTGGTGCCATTCGATCAGCCCCAGAAGGAGGAGAATCGAGCTACCGGCGATCACCCAGGGCCATGGCGATCGCAGCATCAATCCCGAAACGGCTAAGTTGACGAAGTAGAAGAGCAGAAAGGGGTTCTCCGGCCCTCCTGTCAGCGCCAGCATCGCCGTCAAACTGCAAAGGTCCAGCAGAAGAACACCGAAGAGGATCCACTGTCCCCTCCAGGATAGCTCGTTGGTGCTCGGATGGTTCCGCAGTCCGGAAACCCAGAAGGCAAGGGCGATGTTGGTGGCAACCGTCAACGCCACCAAGCCTGCCAACTGCGACCAGGGGAGATCCCTAGTCCACCCAAGTGCCACGGCAGTGATCGTCACCACCTGCCCAACTGCGGCAAGAGTCCTGAGGACGGTCAGCCAAGTCGCAGTCTGCTCGAAGGTCCAGGAACTTCGGTCGCCTTGCCCCAGATTCCAATGATTCATCGGTGCATCATCCAATGCGTCACTCCACCACGATCCCATGACGGCAGGCGACTTTCGCACCAGCCCTCAAAAAAACCTTTAGTCCATTCACGAAGGCACGATGCATGCATGCATCAGGTCGCGCGTCGCGATCGGCTTGACCGACCATAAAACCTCGGCTGCCTGGACCCCCGCAGAGAGTCCATGCGAGTGGGCCAACGCGCGGACCCGGTCAAAGATCGAGCGCTTTTCAGGAGGGAACTGGGTCTGATAGCAGGCGATCGCATCCATCTTCTGCTCTAGATGGCCCGAAATATCGTGGAGGACTCGGTAGTCGGTGGCACCCGACGCAGCCGGATCGAATACCAACTGGTAGTAAAGCTGCGCGGTGACGGTATGCGTCGGGAGGTTGTCGAAATAGGAATCCCATTTGGACAGCCTAGCATAGAAGACCGCAGCGTCGACGATAGAGACAGCTTGCTGATGATCTGGTGAAGCCATCGGCGTTCGGCTTCCCAGACCAATCACCAAAGAAGGACGGTGCCTACGAATTTCCTTGGCCAGCAGAACACGTGCTTCGAAGCTGTCGAACAAGCGACGATTGGGGAGCGGCAAAATCTTCCGCTCCCGCACCCCCAGCACGCGCGCTGCCTGATCAGCCTCCGCGATGCGGATCTCAGGCGAAGCGCAACCGGGAGTCGGTTCCCCATCGGTCAAATCCACCATCCCGACGCGGTGCCCCATCGCCACCAACTTGGCCAACGTGCCACCGCATCCGATCTCCAAGTCGTCCGGATGCGCTCCAACTGCCAGCACGTCCCAGTCATCTTCCATACCTTCCTCCAAGGGTCGCTTTTCCACTTCCCCCCTCACGGCCATCCAACCTCCCGCGGTGGCTTCCTCCACCGACCGCTCCCCAAGCACCACCAGCCCATAGGTCTGCGGGCGAAGGCT
Organism: Pirellulaceae bacterium; assembly: GCA_046085865.1. Lineage (GTDB taxonomy): Bacteria > Planctomycetota > Planctomycetia > Pirellulales > Pirellulaceae > JBEISR01. The sequence goes on along the minus strand of JBJSWM010001215.1, from coordinate 3,197 downwards.
TGCGGCCATCGATCTCCAGGATAGCTGACACGCCATCCGACCGACTACCGCCTCACCCCCTCGTTTGCTAGATCGCCCCTGCCACTAGCGAAATCTCGGTTGGATGAGCGAAGCGGAGGGTGCCAAGAACGTAGTTCGTGCAGGCCCGACATCCGCTGTACGATTTCCGCCGAATCGAACGATGGTGGAACCAGTAGGTTGAGGCGAAAGAACGCCCCCTAGGGAGGGTTGGGAGATTGCCCCGCCACAGGGAAGCGAACGCGAAGCAGTCCCAAAAAACAAAGGCTCCAAGTCTCTGGAACTTCCTCCCCTTCAGTTCGCTCTGAGCAATGCCAAGCCAGAAAGCGAAGAAAGCGAAAAAGGTTAAAAAACGATGGTCCGTTTCGTTTAGCCCCTGTTTCATGGCATGGGATTGTGGGATATTTTGGCGATTGGTCCAGCGAAGTTTGGATCTGATTTTCTATTCTTTGGGAGAACGGGAAAAATGGCGATTAATCTATTGGACATGGTCAAGTCGGCCGTCGTCGGCCAGGTGGCTGATCAGATCGGTTCGGCAGTTGGGCTCGACAAGAGCAAGACCTCGGCCGCCGTCAACGCAGTGTTGCCGGCACTTTTGGGCGGGATGGCCAAAAAGGCTTCGACCCCTGCCGGAGCTTCGGACCTGATCAAGGCATTGCAGGACAACGACAACTCGATCCTCGATAACTTGGCCGGTGCTTTCGCTCCCGCCAAGCAGTCTTCGATGCTCGATTACGGCATGAAGCTGCTTCCGATGCTTCTGGGCGGTTCCCAGTCGACCATCATTTCGCTCATCGCCAAGATGTTTGGCTTTGGCGATAAGGGAGCCAGCAGCTTGATGGGAATGTTGGCGCCTGTGGTGATGAGTGTCGTGGGCAAGCAAGTCAAGTCGGGGGGGCTGGATGCCAGCGGTTTGGCAAGTCTGCTGTCGGGTCAGAGCAATTTCCTCAGCGCAGCACTTCCTTCCGAACTGAAGAATGTCATGGGCTTTGCTGATCTGGGTGGTGCCAACCGTCCAGCTGCAACGACCACGCAGCGGACCACCACTTCTCACTCCACTTCCCATTCGGCTCCGGAAGCTGCAAATCCACTGAAGTTCCTGTTGCCACTGCTGCTCCTGGCCGCTCTTGGATTTTTGGGCTACCAGTTCCTGAAGCCCAAGCCCCAAGCCGCGACCGCGCCCGCGGTAATCACGCCCGCTCCCAAGGCACCTCCGGCCGTCACTGCCGAAGTCAAGCCACCTGCCATGGATCCGATGATCGCCCTCAAGGAACAGCTCACCTCGACCTTCGAAGGCTTGAACTCGACCCTGGGCGGTATCACCGACGAAGCCAGCGCCACCGCGGCGGTGGAAAAGATCAAGGCAGCCGCCACCGGCTACTCGGCTCTGGGCATCGAGAAGATGTCAGCAGAAACCCGCACTGGCTTGGTCCCCTTCCTGAAGCCGCTTTTCGACAAGGTCAAAGCAGCTCTGGATGCCGCCTACAAGATCCCTGGTGTCCAGGGAATCATCGAGCCGGTGATTGGCCCGATGGTGCAGGCCGTCTCGGCTGTCGCCGGCTGAGATCGATCGAATCCTGCTCTGCGATCGCTCGGACTCGAGCCACCGCTGAGTTCGATGAAGGGGTCCCATCTGGGGCCCCTTTTTTGTTTTTTGGCTCTGCAGGAATTCCTGTGGCTCCGGAACCTAAGCGACTGGTCTTTCTCGGACTGGTACTCGAAAGGAGCGTTAGGACGCTGGGGCATCGAGCACCAGCACGAGTACCGTCCGCCTGCGACGGACTGAGCACAGGAAATCAAAGCAAGGAGCGATGAAATGACCCGAAGAAGCTGTTTTTTACTTTCTGAAAAGACAGCATTGGAAGGATGCATAAACCCGGAGAAGTCTAGCGGCTTCCTGGAATCCAACCTTTTCGATTGCACCGGTTTTTTCAACTTCCGGCGCGATGGTCGTTCGATATGCATCACAGACGTGGAGTCCCCGACGGTGGCTCGCAGGGCTTCAAGCATCGAACGCGTAAAGGATGACGCACATGAAAAGGGGTTATGTAGGAATTCTGCTCGCCGCGGTCACGATGGTCGCCAGCACGGGCTGCAATATCCTCCACCGGAACTGCAATGCGTGCCGAAGCCCGATTGGTTGCCGTCCCTGCAGCATTGGCTGGCAGAGAGGTGGCACTGACTACGGGAATTGCCTAGGTTCCCATTCCCATCCACAGGGTCTATGGGGACACCAGGGCCATGGTTTGGGTGGACACGGTCTTGGCGGCGGGCACTTGGCTGGCATGGCCGGAATGGCTGGAGCCGCTCACCCACCGCACCCGGGCGAAGGACCACCTTCGGGCATCGACGCTCCACAGGTTGCCTACCCCTCCTACACCGTGCGCGGCCCTAGGGACTACTTCCTCGACGATCCCGCTCCGCTTGGACGCTAAGATTCTTAAGGCTCTCCGTCGGACCGCAAAGCCGCGATCGATCCCTTCCCATCCAAAACCTCGGGAAGGGATCGCAAGCTTGCAGTATGGCGTGAAGACCTTTGAAGCAAGCGATCCTGGGAGGGATGCGAACTGACATTGCAGAGTGGGCGGATTCCCGCTAACTACTCACGGAGTATGTCGGATCGTCGCAACCGGTCGTCCACTTCAGGAGTCTCTTGATGGCCCCGCTACTCCTCCCTTTGGCGCGACGGATGCTGCGGTGCTCCCTTGCCTTCCTCGCTCTGATCGCGATACCAGGCTGCAAGTACCAGTACGCGCACCTGATGAAGCCGCAGGCGGAAAACATGGTGGGTAGCCATGCTGCGGGGGCTGAAGTCTTCGATCCGCTTGTCGAAGAAGCGATCGCCAAGCTGCTGGCTCGGCAAACCCATCTACCTGCCAATGCGGATCCTTCCTTGGGTATCGTCCCCAAGTCGGTCTGCTTCGTTGGGGTGGAAAACAAGAGTGCTGAGGAACTTGGGGACTTCAAAGAGCAGCTCTATCAGCAGATTGATGCCCATGTTGGATCCAGCGATGCATTCGAACCGCTCAGTCGTCGGATGGTGGATGCAGCTCTCCGCGAAACCCGACTTCGGCCCGATTCGCTGATGGTCCCCTCCAACCAAAGGCTCTTTGCCGAGGTGTTGGAACGCGAGGGATCGCCAATCGAGTACCTACTTTTTGCCACTCTCACTAGCGGCA
>JBJSWM010001214.1:0-1103 GCA_046085865.1 Pirellulaceae bacterium | reverse complement strand
GACTGCAATGCCGCGAGGGCCAACAGGCAACCCATGGCTCCCAGCAAGACTCGGCGGTTCCCACCAACGACGACGCGATCCAAATACGCAATTCGGCTCATGGCAAAGCGACTCCAGAATGCAAGGCGGAGACTTTTCGGCTGACTTCAGGGCAGCTACCGTTCCACTTTCACGCTTTCAATAGCCACCGTCCAAGCCCACTTTAGTTTACCCGCATGAGAAGCCAGGGGGCAGTGGCGGACCCGCTGGATGTTCCGATGCGTTAGGATAGAGCGTTCCCAGGAAGAACGGGTTTGGAGACGGAGTGATCTGGTGCCGCAACAGTTCAAATCGATCGATTTCCGGGGGGAGATGATTCTGCTGGGAACCGGCACCAGTGTCGGAGTCCCGACGATTGGGTGCCCATGTGAGGTTTGTGAGAGCAACGATCCACGCAACCGCCGCACCCGTTGTTCGGCTGTCATCGGGCTGGACCAAGGGAACCTGCTGATCGACACCTCTCCCGACCTCCGCACCCAGCTGCTTCGGGAAGGCATCGGTATCGTGCACGCAGTCCTCTACACCCACGAGCATGTCGATCATCTCTACGGGCTAGATGACCTGAGGCTTTTTCCCTTTGTGATCGGTGGCCCGATTCCGCTCTATTGTGAAGAGAAGGTGGAACGACGCATTCGGGTTGCCTTTGACTACGCATTCAGCGATCGTCCTGCCACGCATCCGGGAGCCGCACCACAGCTCGATCTGCGAAGGATCACGCTCGATCCATTCGAACTGCTTGGCGTCCAGGTGACCCCGATCCGCTTGAACCACGGCCCCCATTTTGAAGTGCTGGGCTTTCGCATCGGCCAGACCGCCTACTGCACCGATGTCAGTTCGATTCCCGAAAGCAGCTGGCATCTTCTGGAAGGGCTCGATACCCTCATCCTCGACGCGCTTCGCCCCCGCCCTCATCCCACTCACCTGTCGGTCGATCAAGCGGTTGAGATCATCGATCGATTGAAACCCCGGCAAGCCTTTCTGACCCATCTGTCGCATGAACTCGATTACGCCGGAACCAACGCCACGCTGCCACCCAACATCCGTCTGGCTTACGATGGCCAGCG
>JBJSWM010001213.1:0-961 GCA_046085865.1 Pirellulaceae bacterium | reverse complement strand
CTTCAGCAACCGATCGTTTGTACCGAAGTTCGCTATGAGTCCAGCGAGCCAAGTTGAAAATCTTTATCCCTGCGACAAGAAGGATGATCAGCCCGAAGCATCCGAATTCGACCAGCATCTGCAAGAGGAGGCTTTCGGCATACCATGTCCTTCCCGGCAAATGCATCGGCAGGAAAGGGAGGCATGCGTAGCGAAAGGTTCCCAGCCCGCTGCCCGTGGGGAAGAAGTAGAGCCAAGCTTGCAGGGAAACCTTCCAGATCAATGGTCGGTTGGCTTCGGTGTCTGTTCCCTGGGTGCCGATTTCTTGGAATCGCTGGAGCACCGGGTCGTTGAGACCAAAGAGCCCCAGGAAGAGGCCCCCTGCCACCAGCATGCAGCCGGCCCAGAAGAGGGCGGAGGCGAATCCTCGACGAGGGTTGGCGCCATAGATCGCGTAAAAGGTAGCAAGAATCCCGGCGATGAAACCACCGCGGGAGAGGGTGTTGGCCAGGCCGGTCATCAGTAGCAGCGCGTGAACTCCCAACGCCAAGTGAATGGGACGCAAGCCGCGCAGGGCAAGCAGTTGATTGGCCCAGAAGTCATTCCATCGATCCCAGAAGTCGTCGGAGGGACTGATTAGCGGCGGGAATCGCTGGCGTCGGCGCAGCGCGTCGATCAATAGGCCCAGGTTGGCACAAAGGGCCAGCAAGAGAAACGCTGCTCCTTGGTTCTTATTGAGAAATGGTCCCACGGAAGCAACCTTCGCGATTCCAGGCACATCGGGACGCCAGGCGACGCGATCGGCCAGGTCCATGCAGGCCACCACTCCCCCTAACGCCGAGATCACCGTCAGCAGCGCCAGACGATGCCAGTTCAATCGAAATGCCTGAAATCCAATCCAGATCCCGAGGCTGCAAAGGACAAGCAGTCCCATCGCCGCGCCGGTCAGTTCCGGCGAAAGGCTCCATGCCACCCCAGGCGG
>JBJSWM010001212.1:0-1823 GCA_046085865.1 Pirellulaceae bacterium | reverse complement strand
CCGCAGGATCTCCAGCGCCTCATCGGCAAATTTGCCGCGGACCATATCCGCCAGCGGCCGCACCTTTCGAGCGCTGATGCGAGCGTACTTATGGACTGCTCGGTATGACATCTTGGATGTTCCTGACTTCCTGACCAAACCTCAGCCTACTTCTTCCCCTTGCCGCCGTGCCCGCGGAATGTCCGCGTTGGAGCGAACTCGCCCAGCTTATGCCCAACCATGTCTTCCGTAACGAAGACCTTGATGTGCGTCTTTCCGTTGTGCACCATGAACGTGGCACCAACGAACTCTGGAACGATGGTGCATCGTCGCGCCCAAGTCGTGATCGGTGCATTGCCCCCCGATTCCCGACCTTTCATCACCTTGGCAAAGACCTTGGGGTCGACGAACGGCCCCTTCTTTGTTGACCTTCCCATATCCGATGCACCTATTCCTTCAACGGTCGTCGATTCGTCTACCGGCCGGAAACTGAACTATTCTAAAAGCGAAGCTTCCGCCCCTCTTCGTATCCATCGTTCGATTACTTCAACTTCAGCTGCCCATACCGCACCGACCGCCGCCGGCGGACAATCGCGGAATTCGACGGCTTACGCGGGCGACGTGTCGAACCACCCTTGGCCAACTTACCGGTTGGGCTCACGGGGTGTCGACCACCCTTCGTACGTCCTTCACCACCACCATGGGGGTGATCGTGTGGGTTCATCGCGGTGCCGCGAACGTAGGGGCGAATCCCCTTCCATCGATTGCGGCCCGCCTTGCCAATCAAAATGGCATCGTGATCCGTATTGCTGATCTTGCCGATCGTCGCTCGACATCGATTAGGAACACGCCTGACTTCCCCACTTGGAAGTTGCAGCTGTGCCCAGGTACCTTCGCGAGCCATCAGAACTGCTGAGACGCCAGCCGAGCGGCACAACGCGGCGCCTCGCCCTGGAGTCATCTCAACGCAGCAAACTTCCGTTCCCGGAGGAATGTTTTTCATCGGCAGGCAGTTGCCCATCACAGGTGGAGCGTCGGGACCGTTCTGAATCACCTGCCCGGCCTTCATTCCGTCGGGAGCGATGATGTAACGCTTGTCGCCGTCCTGATAGTGAACTAGGGCGATTCGAGCCGATCGGTTGGGGTCGTACTGCACCGAATCGACCCGACCCAAAACCCCATCCTTGGTCCGATGAAAATCAATGACACGATATAGACGCTTGTGGCCACCGCCACGATGCCTGGCAGTAATAAAGCCCTGGTTGTTTCTCCCACCAGGCCTTCGCAGACGCACCATCAACGACTTCTCAGGGGTGTAACCTTCGGTCAACTCCGCAAAATCGCTAACCGAAGCGTTCCGCCGCCCAGCAGATGTTGGCTTGTAAACTCGTATCCCCATCGTCTTCTCTTCCTCAGTGGTCTGGTAGTCCCACTTGACTGAGTTGTCGTTGCAAGGTGTCCTGGCTTAGAAGAAATCGAGCCGATGCTCGCTATGCAGCGTCACAATCGCCTTTTTCCAAGGCCGAGCCGGTGTGACTCGGTTGCGGAATCGTCGACTCTTCCCATGCTTGTTCTGCGTGGCGACACGAGTCACTTTCACGTTGAAAAGCTCCTCGATCGCAGATCGCACGTCATCCTTCGTTGCATTCGGATGGACCTCGAATGCGTATTGGTTATTGCGCGAAGCGCGATGAATCCCCTTTTCGGTCAACAACGGCCGCACCACCACTTGGTGGGCTTGCAGCTGGATCCCGAATGGCTTGTGCTTTGCATTTGCGTGCTTGGTTGTCATCTTCCCAATACCCTTTTCGCCTGCCGCTTCACCCAACCACTGGTCGTTGCCA
>JBJSWM010001211.1:0-8041 GCA_046085865.1 Pirellulaceae bacterium | reverse complement strand
TCGGCAAACGCCACCAGCGCCGCTAGGCAGGGGAGCAACTGAGTTTGCTCCAACATCCCCTCCCACTGGCATGGCTGCCTTAGAATCGGTCCGATTTGTCTAGGAGGAAGATTCAGCAGCACGGCATCGAAGGGACCATGCCGATCTCCCCTGCCATCGATCAGCATCGATTGGACGTCATCCTGAGCGACGACTTGAGAGATCTGCGTCTGGGCATGCAGGGGTAGCCCCTCTGCCAGATAGCGCCCCAACTGGCTCATCCTTGGAACCGCTACCCATCGCTGAAGCGGTTCGGTCGGCGCGACCGTACCATCAGCTAGGATGGAGACGATCTTCCCTGCCCATGGGACCACCACTCCCGTCTGATGCCAACTCTGCAAGAGCTTGGCAAGCCGCCGGTCGCGGATCGTGAAGTACTGAGCTCCATGGTCGAACTGCAATCCCTCTTCGATCCTCCTAGTTGCGACTCGCCCCCCAGGCCCTCGCCCCTTGTCAAAGAGTTGGACCTCATGGCCGTGATCGGAAAGGATGCGAGCCGCATGGAGCCCCGCCAGCCCCGCACCGACGACCGCCACGCGCCATCGCTTCGCGCCCGCCGGTCGCTTGACATGTCGCTCCAAACGCTGCAGGTCGACCCGACGAGCATGCTCATCGGTCGGTCTCGACCGAACCGTCCCCAAAATCGGCTGCGATGGCTCAAAAGGACGATCGAATTGTCCCAGGCACCATAGAATCCCACCGTACGATGCCGGGTCGCGCCCATCGAGTGCGTAGCGATGATTCAGATCGACCATCATCCGCAGCGCCTCTTCGGGACTGCGCGTCCATTGGAGCATCGCTTTGCCCCAGGTCATCCGCAGATTGTTATGCAACTCCCCGTGCCGCAAAAGACTGCACTGAGCTAGATCCCAGAGGCGGTCACCCGATCCCCCGCGCGCCAGCGACTCCCAGGAATGAATCGATTCCCTGGCATCCTTCTGATGTTCCAACAAAGTCTTCCTGGCCCACTCGGGGATCGCAGAAAGGTCATCGACCTCCTCGGTGTGGTAGCAAAAAGCGTATGCCAGCTCGCGCCAAATCAGAAGCTCCTCCAAATATTTCTCCGCTCCTCGAGCGACAGCATCTCGAGCCATCCGCATCGAAGCAATCATCCCGTAGTGCAGATAGGGGGACATGCGACTGACACCCAGCACAGCACAGTCGTTGCGCTTCGCTGCATACTGATCGATCCCATTCCTGAGGAACGACTCCCATCGCTCTTCCGCCGCGCTGCTGCCACCTCGCGTCTCCAACACTGGCCCGACACTGTGATCGATCTCGCACTCGGCAATCCACTGAGAAAACTTCGCCGAATCCACCTCGATCTCCTCAATCGGCAATCGCTCGGGGTGGATGGCGGGGGGAAGGTCCAGCGATGGCCAGGGCATCGGGACTCGCCTCTGGTACTCCTTCCAAAATGCATCCCGGTAAGCAAACGCCCGAGTGTACGCCTTCGTCACCCGGGTCATCGGAAGGACGCAGGAAGCATCGACCAGGAGAATGGGAAGCGACGTCAACCTCCGCAATCGCTCCACCCAAGACCTAGTGGGTGCCAGTGGAAAGTCATCGGTCACCAGCACCGAGGCGCTGCGAACCAATTCGACCAACACCTGCTGCCGATGACCAGGCCGCTCCAGATGAAATCGATAAGCCAGCCCCAAGTCCCGACACTGCCGCTGGAGGTCCGCTGCACCTTCCAAAAGAAATCGATGATGGCGGTCCGACGCATCGTGGTAACGTTCCGAAAGCCCCTGGTAGACCAAAAGGGGCACTTTCCTGGATGCAGCAAGAGATCTAGCGATGTCTAGCGAGGGGTTCTCTGCCGTTCGCAACGCATGGTGTGTCCAATACACCACCATCCCCGATCGCATGAAATCCCCTGGGCCCCTGGGCGACTCCATCCATCGACACCGCTCGGCAAGATGCGGTGGAAGACTGTCGACAAGTTCCCTGGCTTCCATAAGAAGCGATCCGACTGCGGCAACCTGCCGCCGTGCGAGGATGAAGATCGCGATAGACTCGGACCAGAGCTATACCCTGAACGATCTCCTGTGAGGTAGCTTAGCCATGCGACAAGCCAGAAGCCGATATGCCGCCGCGGAGGAACAGCTTCCTGCGTCGTGATTCGACCTAGCTCAAGGACTAAGAGCCCTAGCGATGAATGATGGCGACCCTTCCAAACGCCGCCGATGCACCACTTCAGCCTCCCCCCGCTTGCTGAAGGATGAGCCGATTCGGCCGGGACACATCCACCCGAAAGAGGCTCCTCGAAGGATTTTGCCGGTCATTGCTTTGATTTCTCGTACTCAGCAACGCGGATCGTGTTCTCTGACTCGATGCCCCAGCGTCCCAAGGCTTCTTTTCGAGTCCGAGTCCCATTTTCTGGAGTACGAGTACGAAGGAAAAACCAGTCGCACATGCTCCGAAGCCACCATCATTCCTGAAGAGCCCCCGACACCCTGCCAATTGCGGGGCATCGACCGAAGTTCAAACCCAGCCCCATCGAGCCACCGAGCCCTCCAGGAACCGATCAATCGACCAGCCGTCCCTTGCTGCTTGGAATGCCGCTTTGTCGAGGATCGACCTGACAGGCCATCCGAAGGGCTCGCGCCAACCCTTTGAAGACAGCTTCGGCGATGTGGTGGGAGTTGCTACCGTGATGCAGCAGGACATGGAGGTTGCAGGCTGCCTGATGCGCGAAGGATGTCCAGAAATGCTCGACCAGCTCCGAATCAAACGACCCGATTTTAGGTGAGGCGATGGGCGCTTGATAGACGACCGCAGCTCGTCCACTCAGATCGACCGCAGCGGTCACCAGAGTCTCGTCCATCGGTAGTGTGCAATGGCCATAGCGACAGATGCCCGCCTTGTTCCCGAGTGCCTCCCGCACCGCCTGGCCCAGCGCGATCCCGACATCTTCTGTGGTGTGGTGATCGTCGACGTGGAGGTCTCCCTCGGCATGGATTTCCAGATTCCAGAGGCTATGGCGAGCCAGCAGGACGAGCATATGGTCGAGGAAACCAATACCGGTAGCGATGTGATGGCTGCCATCCCCATCGATGTCCAGTACCAGGCGAATCCGGGTCTCGCCAGTTTCGCGTTCGACACGGGCGCATCGCTTCGCCCCTTCCATCCCACTCATCGCATCGACTCCAACAGATCCATGCACGCGTCGCTCTGCGCATCGGTCCCCACGGAGATCCGCAGGCCAGCGCCCCATTCAGGATAGTCCATGTAGCGAACAAGCACTCTTTGATCTTTTAGTTTCTGGTACATCTCCTTCAGATTCCATGTCGGATGGGTGCACCAGATGAAATTGGCGTGACTGTCTGGAACGATAAAACCGATCGCGCGGGCCCGCTCCAGCATCCGCTGCCTGGTCGCAACGATCTTTCGGCGATTCTCTTCCACCCACCCCTGGTCGCTGATGGCCGTCGTCGCCGCCGCCAGTGACAGGGCGTCGCAATTGTAGCTGTCCTTCACTTTGCGCATCATCTGGATCACTTCGGGCCTAGCCACTAGGTATCCAAACCGAAGCCCTGCCAGTCCATAGGACTTGCTGAGCGTCCGGGAGACCATGATGTTCGGCTGCTGAGCGATCAGATCGATGCAATGGCTCGGCGCAAAATCGACATACGCTTCGTCGATCAGAAGAGGGCAGGGGAGCCGTCTGGCAAGATCCAACAGATGCTCTGGTTCGATCCAGGTGCCGCTGGGACTGTTCGGATTGGGAATCACCACCAGTCGCAGCTGTGGATGGGGGGAGCTCAGCCCTTCCGGCAGTCGAAATCCATCGGCAAAAGGAACCTCTTGGGTCACTGCGCCCTGCAACTGGGCTAGCGTGCGATAGAGGATGTAACTGGGATAGGGAAAACGAAGCAATTGGCCTCGATCGAGCAGGCTTCGGGTGACGATCGTCAAAATATCGTCGCTCCCGTTTCCACATAGGATCTGATCGGGTTCCACTCCATGCAACTGCGCAGCCTGCATCCGAAATGGAGTGCCCAGTGGATCGGGATACCGCTCTAGCCGACCAGCTGCCTCGGCGATCGCCTCGCGTATCTTCGTTGTTGGAGGATAGGGATTTTCGTTCGTATTGAGCTTGATTGTCTTGCCCCAGGGGGGCTGCTCCCCAGGCTGATAGGCAGTCATGCTCTGCACATCGGCGCGAAACCATCGCTGCAGTTGGCCAGGATCCACCGGTTCCAGCTTCGACATGATGAGCAATCCGTAGGAGGAGAGGGAAGTTTGAGCCGATGGGTACGCTGGAAGTGAAAGGATGTCCTAGGAGGACCAAAGGGCAAGCGACTCGGCAGGTCCACTGCCGGCCGCTTCTTTGGTCTTGTCAACCACCGCTCTGGTTTTGCGTTCGGATCGTGACGCTTTGGCGATGTGCGGTCAAGCCTTCCACGGTCGCCAATCGCTCGATCTCCGGACCGATCCGCCGCAGCGCCGGCTCTTCGCATGCAATCACGCTGGAACTGCGGAGAAAATGGTTGGAAGAGAGCCCGGAGGCCCAGCGCGCGGTGCCGCCGGTCGGAAGCACATGGGATGGGCCGGCGGCGTAATCGCCAAGAGCCACCGGTGCGAAGGGACCGAGGAACGTGGCACCTGCGTGGGGCAGCAGAGCCACCAGCGAGTGGGGATCACGAGTCGCCACATGAAGGTGTTCAGGAGCAAGCCGGTTCGTCCACTGACAGGCTTGCTGGAGGTCGTCGACCAGCACCAGCGCGCCGTAGGACTCCAGCGACTGCTTGGTGACTTCCGATCGGTCCAGCGTCGCCAGCTGACGACGTAGCGACTGGCTGACTTCCTCCATCCAGGTTGGCTCCCAAGAAATCAGGACACTGGCCCCCGGAGCGTGCTCGGCCTGCGCTAGGAGATCGGCCGCCGCGTAGTCGGGAGACGTGCTGCTGTCGGCAAGCACCACCACTTCGCTGGGACCGGCAATCGAATCGATCGCGACCTGACCAAAGACCTGCTTTTTAGCCAACGCTACAAACTGATTGCCCGGCCCCACGATCATATCGACGGCACGGATTCGATCGGTACCGTAGGCGAGAGCCGCTACCCCTTGGGCGCCACCCATCGCATAGACTTCTTCGATCCCAAGTTCGACGCAGGTCGCCAGGACATGGGAATTGTCGGCGCCAAATGGGGTGGGCGGGGCCATCACCACCAGTTCCTTGACCCCGGCGGCCTTTGCCGGAACCGCCGCCATCAAGACGGTCGACGGGTAGGCAGCAGCGCCTCCCGGAACACAGATCCCCACCCTCTCCAAAGGCCTATAACGGTGCTGCAGCCTCAACCCTGGCTCCGGTTCCACCGCCACATCCTGGTGCAAGATCGCCTTCTGAAAGACCATGAGACGATCGCGAATGCGACGCACCGTCTGCAGAAACTCCCGCTCCACACCACGATGCGCCTCCTGCATCCGATCGATGGGGACTCGAATCTGATCGACCGAGCGATCGGAACGATCGAGCTTCTGGGAATACCTCACCAGAGCCTCACCTCCCTCGCGACGCACCTCCCCACAAATCCGCTCCACCACCTGCTGCGGACTGAGCGGTTCTCCGAAGACGGCCATCGTCAAATCACGACTTCGCTGACTGACGACCTGGCCCTCTCCTACCCACCGCTTCCAAAGCCGATTCCAGGCTTCCTGCTGCAGGGGACCGCGAGCATCGATCTGAACCAGAGCCAACGAGCTGTCCATCGCATGTCATCCATCGCATGAAAAAGGAGATACCAAAGATCGCTGTGCGTCGATCTCCGGTAAAGCCCAAGAAGACCAAGCCGTCTGTGATTGTCGATGGACTGGGCATTCCAGCCAAGGGGCCAGTTGGCCGGAAAAGTCTTTCCCCAGCCAAGCCATGATTCACCGCTGAAAAATCGGCAGATACCCGCGATCCATTTGCAGCATGATCAAATTGCAGGCCGTGACGTAGACGGGATTGATCTGACCCTCCCACGAACCATCCGGCTTCTGCTCATTGGCGATCTTGTTGTAGAGCCGATCACGGAAGGGGAGCCATTCGGTATCGCCCTGGCGATAAACGACCTGGCTGTAGTAGAGGTAGGTGTAGTGCCAGTGACCAAACGTCTCCGATTCGTTGTTGATATCGTGCAACTTCTGCTTGGCGTAGGCGAGCATCTCCGGGACATGCTTGCTGTCGTAATCTCCTGCGTTGTAGAGCGTCGCCAGCGAAGCAGCGGTGATGGCAGGACGCGAGGTTCCCATCTGCTTGCTGGAATAGCTGATGCCACCATCGGGGTTCTGGCAGGAGTAGATGTACTTCTTTGCCGCTTCGATGATCTGCGAAGGAACTGGGATACCGGCGTTGCGACATCCTCTCAAACCCTGAACCTGTGTGATGGTCGTCGATCCCTCGTCGTAGTCATTGCCGTCGCGTGCGCTCACATACCCCCAACCTCCCGAAGGCGTCTGTGCCTGCCCACAGAACTGAACCGCCTTGCGAAGTGCCTCCACCAACTCCTTGCGGCGCTCCAAGAACCCCTCCTCCCCCAGCACCTGGGAGAGAAAGAGCATCGAAAAACCATGACCGTAGGTGTAGCGGATATCCGCCACCGGCTCCCCGATCAACCCATTGTCGCGGCTCTTGCTAAGCAGAAAATCGGCAGCGCGACTGATCGCTTTGGCATAGGGTCCCTGCGTCGCCGTCGATCCGGAACAGAGCATCGCGGTCGCGGCCAGCGCAGCGATCGCAGTGGGATAGGGGGGCGTGTTCCACTGACCTCGCGAACTTTGGTTGCGCACTAGGTAGTCGAGCCCATTGCGAATGGCTGTCTCCCAACGGGGATCCCGATCGACCGCCACAGGAGACGCAACGACCTGCCCCACCGGACTAGACGCGAGCGCCACCGGGAGAGCACTCAGCATCCTGATCGCCCCACGGCGATCGATCCTCCCAAACGATCGACGGTTCACTCGTAATCCCCTTCCGCGCTGCGCTGGCCATCAGACGCCTCACTGGAATCCTTCACCTCCACCACGCGGTGGCTGAGCAATTCGGTCGACTGCTGGGTGAGCCAGTTGATGCGAAGAACGTTATCCAGCACCACCGGCCGCGAGTTCCCGGGGATGTTCATCACAATTCGGCCCGAACCGGCCAGCATGTACTCGAAAACATCGTTGATCTCGGTATTCAACTTGAGGCCCGCCGTCGAATATCGCTCGTTATCGCCCAACAAACCCGAATGCCGAATCAGCTCGTTGGAAGTCAAAATCCAGTAATCGAATCGAGTCACGAAGATCATGCCCATGAACAGAAAAAAGAGCACCACAAACATGGCCCAGTAGAAATCCCGCGAGGCAGCGACATGCAAACTCTCAATCCACTTTTTGACAGGCGCGACGATCGAAAACTGCTGGTTCAACAAGATCACCAGAAGCACCACCGCAACCACCGAGATGAAGGCAGTCAGGGAAGTGGAACGAGGGAAATCGAAGGTCAGCACCACCAGATTCAACGCCAGGACCGTCAGAAAGATCCCGCCGATCACATTCTTCCAAGGCTCGGCAAAGGTCATCCCGAGCGCTGCCAAAAGCGAGGCCAAGGCCGTCGGCCAAAGAAACACCATCTTGGGCCAAGAGCGGATCACGATATTTTCCATCTCGCCGCCAGTTGCCATCGAATGACTCCTTCGCTGCGTGCTAAATCCTAGATTTACAAGCCGTTTCTCATGGCTTCGTGAAATTTCCAGGCGTCTTGGAACCCATTGTAGACCACCCAGCTGCTTTTTCTCCAAGGGTTCCTACCCCCTTCATGCAGGTTTCTCCAGTTTTCCCTACCGTCATCGGCACCGAAAGACCTTGGAACTGCCCACAAAACCTCGATAGCATGGCACCATCCGCATGCCAGCGCCAGGCAGATGGACACACCCCTGGACGGCAGGCGGCCCCAGTATCGACGCACATGCCGTTTCCGTTCCCAAACGATCAAGCCCAGACCATCAAGCAAGTCAAGGCCAAGGACAG
>JBJSWM010001210.1:0-2713 GCA_046085865.1 Pirellulaceae bacterium | reverse complement strand
TGGGGGGTTGAGTTGGGGGCGGTCGAATAGAAAGACGACGGCCAGATGGGAGGAAATGATTGGTGACGCGGTCGCTGCCATGTTAGGCTCCTCTGGTCGCCCTAATTGTCCGCAGACGAAAAGAGATCCCCCGGGGTGGCTGAGACCGGCTTATGGGGTGGGCGGAGCGAAGGGTTGGCAGGTGATTTCGTAGGGGGGAAGAGGTGGTTTGATTCCGTCACGAAGAAACAATGGAGCGACATCATGGAACGATTCGATTGCATGGCTGGTCGGTACGGGGTGAGCGGTTGGGTTCGTCTGGTCGCAATGGCGTGTGCGGTGGCCTGGATGGTTGCTGGCACCAGGGGGGATGCAGCGATCTTGGGGATCAACACTCCTGTTACCTCGTTCGCATCGATTCAGTTCGACGACACCAATTCGATTGCTCCTCCCGCAGGGATCACCACCACAGGACCAAATATCAGCCCTTGGAACGGAAGTCTGATCACGCTGCCATTGACAACCGATCCCAACACATTGGATCAAGCCAGCGGCGATTTATTTGCTACTTTCGCAGGGAACAATTACGGGCTGACCTTCAACAATCTCTTTCTTTCTCAGCCCGGGATCACGACGACCGGTTTCGCCACGTTGGCGATCAGCTTCAGCATCGAATTCCAGCTCGATGCCCTTGGCCTGCCAGCTCAGGCGACACTGTTTCCAACCTTCTTGCTGACGGGTACGGTCCAGACGCCTCCTGGAAGTTTCGCAGCTTTCGCTGGTAGCCTTGACTACTACGGGGTCAATACCGCAGGCACGGTCAGCCTATTGGACTCGGTTGCGTACTCTGGTTTATGGACAACACCCGGCCCCTTTACGGCAGTGGTCACGGGGGTTCCCACCGCCGGCACCACTCCGGCTCTGATGCCCAGCACCTTTCTCCAGATCGATGGCTCGTTCAAATTCCAGGTCGATCCGGCAACCATTGGCGGCTATAGCGTGATGGCAGTCCCCGAGCCAGGAACTTTGGGCGTCTTGATTGGCGGTCTGGGAGTTCCCATGTTGTCGCGTTGGCGTTCTTTCAAGTCGCGACGTTCCTAGCCACCAGTGCCGTCCTATCGATCGATCCGATCTACCGACCGGGGGAATCGCGTTGTTGGGATCAGAGGCAGCGCCTTGGCCGTCAGGGTGTAGACGATCAGGAATCTAAAAACTCGTCTGGTCTCCAGTCAGGTGGCAGTTGAGGTGGCTTGCCGAGTCGCCGTTTTTTCCCTGAGTCAGCGGCGCGAGCTTGCTCCTTTGCTGGTGGCTCCTTTGCTGGCAGGCCCCTGCGCGCATCTGAAGCGATTGTTGTCTCTTGCAACGGCTTCCTGGTGGGTGAGGACCCTGCGGGATCGACGGTCGTGGCTGGAGTCTGGTGGTCTTCCAGTCCAAACCAAGCGATCCAGTTGAAGTTCGAATCGGAGATGGGCGGCTTGCCTGCCTCCAAGGCGGGTTGGGAACGATCGCTTGGGAGTTGCCGGAATCGAGGAGGCAGTGCCTGGGGCGATCTAGCCAGGAGCGCTTCGGTCCATTGCTGGCTGGCTTGATGTTCAGATCGCCGGCGCTGCGCTGCGGTGCGGATGGCGCGATCGGAACTGACGACAAGGAGTTTCCCTGGGTGACTATGCTTTGCGATCAGTTCGATCAGCAATTGGTCGGCTTCGGGATAGCCGATCGCAAATCGAACCACGATCGCCGAACCATCGGTGCGGAGGTTCCCTGCGGGTTGGGATCCATCGGGATCCAGATCGAGCTTGCTTGGCCTTTTGGGTGCATCGAAGACCACCAGTGTCTGCGCCTGCACGGGGGCAGGCAGATAGTGAGCCAACCAATGGAGCAAGCGGCTTCGCGCTCTTTGGGTCCAGCCGGGCCCCCGATCGACGGTCATGGAAGGGCTTTGATGCAGCAAGTTGTAGCCGTCGATCAGGAGCTCCATATCTCTGCTTGGTCACTCCGAGGTTGCCGCTTTCGAACTGGTCGCCGACTTCCCTGCGTTGTAGAGATACGGATTGAGCGTTGGGTCGTTGTACATCTTGAATTGTCGGTAGGTTCGATGCCGCTTGGTGCCCGACACGATCGCCTCCAGCAACTGACCCAGTGAAGTGGCTAGTTCCTTTTGCTGAAGCTGGCAGATCGCAAGTCGCTGAGCAACCTTTTGGCGATGGGCGTCGTCGACATCCGACCGTCGCAGCTGCTCGTCCAAATGATAGATCCGCAGGGCGAGAATCGACAGGCGATCGACGATGCTTCCAGGGGTCTCCGAATTCTGGCTGGCAGCCTCGAGTGGCTGGATGCCTTTGGCCTGAAGAGATTCGGTCAACCAATCATCCAATTTCTCGATGGCATCGTTCCGCTGCTGATTCAGCCGGTCGATGGCTCGTTTGACTGCGGCGATCGTGCTGTCGTCGGCGTCGGGGGCGCGGGCCTGATCTTCCTGGTGCCAGAGTTCGTAGTTGTAGCGATGCTGCTGGCATGCCAGTTCCATCCACCCCGACTCCCGGTTCTCGATCGGCAGATGGTGCCAGTCGGCAGTCGTTTGGCATTGCATCGCGACGATTTTCTCGACATCCCAGCTCATCTCGCATCCTTTCCTGTTTCCAGCCGCCTTGGCCACCCGCGAGCCGATTGCCAATCGAGATCCCTGCGGGGCGGGTTACGGAAGAAGATAAGCGGGCGCTGGGTAGTTCGCCAG
>JBJSWM010001209.1:0-1049 GCA_046085865.1 Pirellulaceae bacterium | reverse complement strand
GCAGGGGGCTGTTGTAGATTCACAGGAGGCACCTGACCGGGTGAACCAAAGCCCGGTTGCTGAAGCGATGGTGGGGTCTGCGGAAGGGCGGCCTGGCCTGCAGTCTGTGCTGTGGTGCCCGAAGCCGGTGCCACCTGCGTGTCACCCGGTGCTGAAGGTCCACTGGCACTGGCAGGCGACGCGCCGGGAGGAGCCAATGCGGCGATGTTCTCGAAGTCGATGATTTCCGGCGGCTGGTTTGGTCCATTGTCCAACACCATCCCTGCAATCCGCCATCCGTTGGGTTCTTTTCTCAACGCGAAGAGTGCTTCACTGCGAATAGGGGCCCCCCCTTGTTCCGCTGGCTCCGTCCACGCCAGTTCCACATAGGCTGCATCCTTGTCGGTATCGGTATAGCGAGTCTCTCCAAGCTCGAAAGTCGCTTGGGGACTCCCCGGCGGTGCTACTTCGATCCCAGCTTTGTCCAGAGATTCGATCGCCAAGTCGGTTAAAAGCCCTGCCACGCGATCGCGATCTCCTTTTTTTACGCTTTCAAGGAACTGAGCGACGATTTCGGCTGCCTCCGGTGCTTCATTGTTCGTCTCAGTCGCTTTGGCCACCTGAGCGGAAGAATCTCCCGATGATGGAGTGCTGGCAGTTGAGCCGCTTTTTCCACATCCGAGGCCCAGCGAGGTGATTCCCAAAGTCGCCGCAAGCATCCAACGCTTCATGGTTTCTCTTTCCTTGAATTGTGAAACCGCTTCGGATCGTCGATCAAGCACGGAGGTGATCGAGCGTTCGAGGGGTTCTCAGATCCATTGCTCCCCAATCGATTCGTCGGGAGAATAGCGGCACCAAGGTTGGCGAGGCAAGATCGATTGCATCAGGAAAAAGGGCTCGAAACACCTTCCGGAAGTTAGACTCAAAAGGCGGCTTGCCCAATGGCCGCCACCTACCTTTTGGCAAGACCACCAGCAGAGCCTATGCCGACCATCAAAAAGTCTCTGGCACCGATAGAATGCCGCCCGCGTGGCATGGCCGTCTCGTCCATGCGGAAAAACCCAAAAGGT
>JBJSWM010001208.1:0-3661 GCA_046085865.1 Pirellulaceae bacterium | reverse complement strand
GTAATTCTTACGCCGACGGAACTTCTGGATGTAGATCTTATCCCCCTTCTCGACGCCCAGCACTTTGGCGGTGACCGAGGCACCTGCCACCGTGGGGCTACCCAAACGCAACCCGGTGTCCGACCCAACGGCGAGAACCCGGTCAAAAGTCAAAGTGTCATCGGTGGTGGAGGCATCGCGATAATCGATGTCGAGAATCTGACCTGGTTCCACTCGGAATTGACGGCCACTGTCTGCAATGATCGCGTACATGATCCACCTTTATCGATTCAAATGCTGCTCGCACGCCACTATCGCTGTCAGACCCAACCGCCGACAGCACCGCCGCTCAAACCTTGCCGATGGCTACCACCGTGTCGCTCGTCCAGCATCCCGTCCGATCGCGGGCGACCAAGCTCCTGGTTTTCCTAGCGGAAAGCACCGAATTTTAGTCGCTCCTCCGTGGGCCGTCGAGCCCAAAGAAGCGCCATCGAGACTATCTCCCTAACCAGCGGAGCATCCAGACTAACGAAAGAGCAAAAACCCCCATTATGGAGGATGCCACCCAGAACCGGTTGGCTTTCCGATTCAGGATCGAGTTGGGTCGTCCGTCAAGGATCCACTTGAGAAACCGGAAGCGCAGATCGTTGTCGAGGTAGAGAACGGATCGGCCTGGTTCGAGGATCCCATACTGCACCGAGATTTCGACTCCGCCATGCAGCAGCCGGCGCCGTTCTTGCAGGTCCACCCCTTCGCCATCAAAGAACCAGACCTGGGAGCCGTAATTGCTTGGGGTCTCGTCCTGTACGTGAACGCAGCGGACATTTTCGATGTAGGATCGTTCCAAATCCAACTCGAATCGTTGCAGTTGCCGCTTGGCCTGCTCCCCGACCAAACGACAAATACGCTCTTGTTCTCGCAAATAACTTGATTCCGAGGACATCGCTCAGCTTCCTTGTTGCGTGCGGTTTCCTACGCAGTGACCATCAGCGAATTCTCAGCCAGAGCCATCGAAACACTCAGCAAAGCACACCAAATGTGGGATTACAACTGGGGGGTGTGGAAAACTTGTAAAAAAAGAGCAGTTCGTTAGTGGGCTACAAACTGCCCGTCGCCTCGTGCTAGGGGAGTGTTCTCTCACTTCAGGCCAACTCTCTCTCACTATAGGCTCTGAGTAAAGACTTGGAAATGTTCCGGAACAAGAAGGCAGATATGTTTTTCGTGTAGAGGATTTCGCCAAGGACAGTTGAGGAAACCCAATCGTTAGGCGAAGAGGTAAAGCGATCGGAAAGGACGGATTGAGTTTTCTTTTCTTCGGAATGGCGAGAAGATAGCAGGGGGACGGATGTGGCGTACGGCCGTGGCGAAGCGAACCGGAGATCGTGCGGCGCTGGGGATCGGGGTTCGCTGGGGCTAGCCATTGGAGTGGGAGGATGGGGGGACGATGTTTGAGCGGCGTTCGATGAAATGGCCGATTCTTCTTGCGGTTGCCATGATCATCCTCCTGCTAGGCTTGGCGGTGGGATGGGTCTTGCTGAACGTCACCAACGCGATGGGGAATCCCAGTTCACCGGGGCTTTACTGGGTGTTGCTGAGCGCCGGTTCAGCCATGTTCATCTGCGTCGTAGCGGGAGTGGTGCTCTATCTGATTTGGAGCATTCAGCAGATCAACCTAAATCGGCGTCAAAGCAATTTCATCGACAGCGTCACGCATGAACTGAAGAGCCCGATCGCTTCGCTGAAACTCTATCTCCAGACGCTCAATCGACGCCCCGTCGATCCGACGCAGAGAATGACCTTTTATCGATCGATGCTGGATGATGTGGATCGACTGGAACAATTGATCGATCAACTCCTGGAAGCGGCCCGACTCGAGCATGCCACTTCGCGTGGCGAGATGGCGTCGCCGATGCGGATCGACGACCTGTTGGAGGAGCTCGCGCGCGAAGTGGCCAAAAGGCATCGCGTTTCGAACGAGACCATTCGGCTGAGGCTAGCGCCGATCGAGGGGGAGGTGCGGAAAGGGGAGTTTACCGTTCTGTTCCGCAATTTGATCGACAACGCGATCAAGTATGCGGGTAGTCCCCCTTCGGTTCAAATCGATCTGGAACCGGACCAAAAGCCATCCTGGGCCAAGATCTCCATTAGCGATAATGGTCAGGGAATACCACGAGCGATGCGAAGGATGATTTTCGGCCGCTTCATTCGTGTCGGGAACGAGTTGGAGCGGACGAAGCCCGGGACAGGGCTCGGATTATTTCTTGTTCGATCGTTGGTGCGCCAGATGCGTGGCACCATCCGTCTGGCCGATCTGCCCCAGGGCACAGGGACTCGCTTTGAAGTCTGCCTTCCGGAGATGCAGAGTGTCGGGGATAAGCAAGCTTTCTACCGCGAAATCACCCTCCCCAAAACGAATTCATCGGACCAACTTCCTGAGGTACATGAAGCCGGAGGCGTGGAGTCGAAGGGGAGAGAGCCGGCATGACACAGATTCTTCTGGTGGAAGACGAACAGCATCTGGCGATCGGGATCAAATACAACCTGGAAGCCGAGGGGCACCGCGTGGTGCTGGCCGATGATGGCCCGACTGCCTTGCGGCTTTTCGAAGGAGATCGTCAAGGTTTTGACTTGGTGATTCTGGACCTGATGTTGCCGGGGATGAGCGGTTACAAAGTGTGCGAGAGGATTCGGGCGATCGATGCGACCCTTCCGATCCTGATCCTCAGCGCTCGCTCCCTGCCAGAGGACCGGGCTCGCGGCTTTGATCTGGGTGCCAATCAGTATCTGAACAAACCGTTCGATCTGGATGAACTGTTTAGTCGAGTCAACAACTTGCTTCGACTGCCTCGCGGCACGACTCGCACCATTCGACCGGCCCGTTCGATCCAGCAACTGCAATTTGGCACCGCGTCGGTCGACTTCCTGACCCATCAGGTGAAAGTGGATGGCAAGGAGGTCAAGTTGACGCCGACGGAATTGCGACTGCTGAAGTACTTTGCCGAGCATTCCGATCGGGTCTTGTCGCGACAGGAACTGCTCAGCGAAGTCTGGGACCTTTCGGGCGAGATGCAAACGCGCACTGTCGATCAATACCTGCTGCGGCTTCGCAAGACATTTGAGAAGAACTCGGCGCAGCCAGTCCATTTCTTGACAGTGCGCGACATGGGCTACAGGTTCGTCGCCGACCCGAAAGCGGAATCTACTTTCTGAACAATCGGTTGGCTCCCATCACGGCTTCGATTTCTCCGCGTGTCTTCCTTTTCGATTGCATGGCCGAAAGGAAAGCGGAAGAAATAGAAGCAAGCTCGGGATGGATCTGACCATCCCTTTGAGAGGCTGACAGGGTGCTGCCAACTTCCAATTCCTATCGGACGATCGCAAAGCCTCCTAGAAGCGTTGGCTGCCACAGAAGGAGGGGACGGCTCGCGCCGTACCGATAAAATTGCGTGGTTGATCCTGCATGGCACGGTTGTGTCGCAGTGATTCGAACTCGACCCTCTGAACCACAGAATGGCGCGATAGGCCCGAAATGGGGGAGCTTTGATAGGTTGCAAGCTGGAATCCTTCGAGAGCATCGATTACGATTCGAATCGCGTTGATTCTTCCTCGATCGATCGAAAAAGACCGGATCATTCAGCGGATCTTGGGAGCCCGTCATGGTCTGGATCATCCGGTCTTTTTC
>JBJSWM010001207.1:0-2932 GCA_046085865.1 Pirellulaceae bacterium | reverse complement strand
CTGGGTCACCAGCAAGCTATGGAATACCTACCATCGACCGGAGCATGTGAGGGGGGCGATCGAGCGGACGCTGCGCGACCTGCAACTCGATTCGCTTGATCTCTACCTGATCCACTTTCCGATCGCGCTGCGTTACGTCGATCCAGAGACGCGGTATCCCCCGGGCTGGGTGCATGATCCGGAAGCGAAGGAGCCCAAGATGGAGCCGGATGGGGTGCCGATTGCCGAGACATGGGGGGCGATGGAGCGGTTGGTGGAGGCGGGGCTGACGCGCTACATCGGAGTCAGCAATTTCGGAGTCTCGCTGATTCGGGATCTTCTTTCGCAGGCGACGATTCGGCCGTCGGTGCTGCAGGTGGAATCGCATCCCTATTTGGTACAGCCCAAGCTGCTGCGATATTGCCGAGAGGAGCGAATCGCCATGACCGCTTTTTCGCCGCTGGGGGCTGGATCTTATGTGCCGCTGGGGATGGCGACCGACAGCCAGTCGGTGCTGGCGGATCCGATCGTGCGAGCGATCGCGCAGGCCTGCGACCGCACTGCGGCTCAGGTGGTGCTGCGCTGGGGCGTGCAGCGTGGGACAGCGGTGATTCCAAAGACCAATTCCATCAATCGCCTGCGGGAGAATTTGGCGATCGCCGACTTCTCGCTCAGCCAGTCCCAGATGGAGGCGATCAGCGGGCTGGATCGCGGCCAGCGGTTCAATGACCCCGGGGACTTCTGCGAAAAAGCGTTTGGTCGATTCTTTCCGATCTACGAATAGGTGGGATCAAAAGTCATCCCCATCTGGCAATTCCGTCGGCTTCTGGCCACCTAGCGACCCAAAGAATGGTCGGCGGGACAAAAAAATCAGCCGGCCTTGGAGGCCGGCTGTGGAATGGTTGGATCGATCCCGAGAGTTTGGTCAGTGCGCCGGGGCGCTGCCGCCCTCGATCGATGTGTCGACCTTGGGGGGATGGAAGAAAACGGCCAGAGCGATTGCCGCCAAGGTAGCGACCGCTGTCGGGAAGAGGAACATGTTTCGGTAATCGACTTTCCCTTCGGTCGTGGTGAAGACATTCTGCAACAGCCATGGGCAAAGCGAATTGGCGACCAGAGCACCGACGCCCAGGATCATCACATTGAAGAGCCCTTGAGCGCTGCTGCGGACGTTCTTGGGGAAGTAGGCATCGACAAAGATGTAGACCGTGGCAAAGAAAAATGCGTAGCAGACGCCATGCAGGATCTGGATCAGGATGATCAGCCCTGGGTTCTGCGGGAAGAGTGCGTAGACCAAGAATCGAATCGCATGTCCCAGCACCCCGACGATCATCGTCCAGCGCCAGCCGAGATTCTTCAGCGTCACCCCCAGAACAAACATCGTCAGGATCTCCGCGATCTGCCCGACGCTCATCACCGGCATCACCCAATTGCCTGGAATCCCGACGCCGCCAGCTTCCTTGGTGGCTGAGAGGAACTGACCAGTCCAATTGAAATAGCAGTTGTGGACGAAGGCATCCAGGAAGGTCACCAGCCAAAGAACCAGCACGAAAGGGTGCTTGAGCAGTTGGACTGCTTGCATCCAGGCGAGGCCTTCTTCCGGGTTGTTCGATTTCTTGGGAGGGGTGTGTGGGAGAGTGAGGCTGAAGGCAGCTAGAAGCAGCGAAGCGATACCGGCAACGACGAAGGTCCACTTGGTCGCATCGGTCAGCGCGGCTCCTTGAAGCCCGCTGCCTAGCACCGTTCCCAGCCAACTGACAAAGCCCTGCGGATTGGCAGATTTCACCTTGGCCCAGTCGACCAGGATGAAGGTGAAGGGCCAAGCGGCCAGAATCCATCCGATCGTGCCACCCATGCGCACCAGTCCGAATTCCTTCGCCGTGTCGGTCATATTGGCAAAGGCGATCGAGTTGGTGATCGATATCGTGGGGACGTACAGCAGGCAGTGGATCAGCATGAACAGGAAGAAAGGCCAGAAGTCACGAGTGAAGCCGCAGGCGAGAATTGCGAGACCGCCGATCAGATGGCTAAACGCGAGAAACTTTTCCGCAGCGAAATTGCGGTCGGCGAATTGGTTGCTGAAAAACATCCCAATGATCGCTGCGATCGGAAAAGCATTCAGGATCCACGACTGCTGAGTCGCAGTGAAGCCGAGAGCAGGAAGGTAGCCGAAGATCAACGGCAACCAGGCGCCCCAGATGAAGAACTGGAGCACCATCATTAGAAAGAGCTTCCAGCGGATGGCCGAGCGGTTGGCGGTGGTGGTCAAATCACTCATGAAGGTGAACCCCAGGGAAAATCGGCAGGTCGGTGGCGACTGTGGGACGAACTGCCACAAGGGGAGTCCATTTGCTATCGACCGGCGGAAAGGATGGAAAGCTGGGAGTGTCGTTCCCAGGAACCGATGGAAAGGAAAATAGCATTTTTCTTAGTCGAGTATGCGCCGCCAACGGTTGAAGTCAAAAAGCCAGCCTGTGGAAAAGTTGTTTTCTCTGGTGCGATTCGTCCCGCAGGACCTTTGGATTGACGCGAAAATTTGCTGGCTGGGATAATCATTTCGATTCGACCGGTTGGTCGGGACGAAATGGCATTTTCTTCAGCAACCCAATGAAATCGGTTGTGATTCATTGGTTTCCTCCCTAAAACCTTAGGTGTGTCCCGAATCGAGGAAGCAATTCGTTCGGTGTTGCTTTCTTCCGATGACACCGCATCTCTGAGATTCCATCCAGAGACTTTTAAGTCGCGATTTGTGTCTCGTGGTTACGATCCCGCAGATCGATCTTCGAGCTTTGTTCAACGCATTGATATTTATTTTTTTCAGCAGGTGATTTCATGGCGAGCAAAAGTTGGGGTTGGGATCTGGCCAGGCGTCGTCGGCAGCGGACTAGAGACAGGAAGTTAGAAGTGCAGGCACTGGAGTCGCGGCGATTGATGGCGACCGACCTAGCCGGCG
>JBJSWM010001206.1:0-581 GCA_046085865.1 Pirellulaceae bacterium | reverse complement strand
TTCTGCACCGTCACCTTGCTGACCATCACCGTGGCGGGGCGAATCTGAACGTCGCTGTTGAGGATGGCAAATACCTTGGTGTGCCCTTTCACTTGGTTGCCGATCAGTTGAGCGATGGCGTAGCCGACAGGACCATCGAGGGCCCCAATCACCACTTCGGGCTCCGCTGCCGACCATGCGGGTTCTTCCTCCACCAGCGCTTCCCCAGTCTTTAGTACGATTCGCTTGGGCACAATCCGTTTGGCCTTGATGGCAGCTTTCGCGGAACCTTTTTTCTTCGCCATGGTGTCCTGTCGTCCTCCGTGCGGAAATGATCATCGAAAAGAAACCACAATCAAGAGATCGATTTTAACCGATCGATCCGATCCCAGTTGGGCCCAGCCCTACCTGAGTTCGTAAGCGTGTCCATGAAGTACCTCCCAGTGGATCGGCTATGATGGGACGGCGGGATCGGGATCGACCGGCGAAAAGAGAAAACTAGGAAGCAGCAGGTAGGGAGATGGAAAAATATTCGTTCGGTATGGGGGATCGATTCGCGCACGAAGCCGTCGCGCAACTGGAGTCGATCCAGGAGATGGGGC
>JBJSWM010001205.1:0-9529 GCA_046085865.1 Pirellulaceae bacterium | reverse complement strand
CGGCCGCGCTGCCTGCCGCATCGCGCAGATCGCGTCTGGCCTGCAGAGACTCCTGCGGAAGCGATCCGTGCAACTGCGCCACCATCTGTCGATCTTCCAATTCCCGAAGCCGCTGTGCCAAGTCCTTCCGAAGCTCAGCCTCCTCGTTCTTGTCCTTCGGAGCCTCGCGCTGCAGTAGATCATCGACTCGCTGGGACCACTGCTGGGCCCATTCTCCCCAGGTGCGAAGCTGATTGGCCGGACCATCGGGCAGGTAAGATGCCTGCTGTTCGATCTGCTGGGCAAGCTGCTGCATGTGATCGACCATCAACTGCTGCTCTCGTTGCCATAGCTCCGATCCCACCGGTTCCGACTCAGCCAACAAGGACTCCTGGAACCGTCGGGCGGCATCGAGCTGCTTGGCGAGTTCTGCGAGCGTGTCATGTCCGATCAGTTTCCGATACTGTTGCTCGACGCGCTGCAGTCCCTGTCTTGCCTGATCGGCTGCCGCCAGCGCTCGCTGCATTGGCGCTTTGGGGTCCTCGCCCGCCAAGGGCAACGCGTGTTCGATCGCCTCCTGCGCCTGCTCCATGGCGCGCGTCTCTTCGGCCTGAAAACGCGCCAGCGATTCGGCCGTCAGCCGCAACTCCTGAGCCGCCAGAGGATCCTCGACCTGCTGGATCGCTTGAATCACCGATTGCCGCGTTTGTTCGATCCGCTCGGACAGCTTCCTTGCATCCTCCAGAAGCTGGCCCGCCAGTCGATCGCGGTTTTCGGGGAGCGCTGGGTCTGAGTTCCATCCGTCGGTGGCAGCTTTCCGGTCCTCATGCAACTGCTGCGATTCCCTGGCCAGTTCCTTCAGCTCTCCTGCGATCGACTGACGCACCTGAGTTGGCATCGACACGATCGATTCCAAGATCGCATCGCTGACCACCCACTCGAGCAGCGACGAGTTTCCCGTCTGCTGCTTGCGATCGACTGCCACCAATTGCATTTCGATCAGATCACCAGGCTGGTGGGAGACTTCATCCAGCGACCACTCCCAGGAAACTCGCTGGGAGTTCATTGCAGGATCCAAGGCAAGGGGGCGTTTCACCCATGGCCCGCGATTGACCCGCGTCCATTGCTCCAACTGATCCACCCCATACTCATCCACTAGAGAGGCGGTCAGGGCATGATCCGAATGAGGGCGGACGGTTCGAGACTGCATCGGTTGATCGATCCAGGCCGGGACGGGTGGGCGATCTTCGCGAGCCGTCAGTCGATGCGTCGGCGGAAACGTGCTTGCTAGTCCTTCCTCGCCAACCAGGTCGAACTGAAATCGACGAGTCTCCGTCGCCTCGGTCTTCAGCGACCATCGCCCTTGCTCATCCTTCTCTAGCGCGACTGGATTCGAGCGGTCTTCGTCATCGATCCAACGCACCGATGCCGACGCGAGAGGACGATTGGTGGAGAGCGTCCAGGCCACCTTCGATCCGATCACCGTGTCGACATCGCCTTGAGTTGCTGTCTCCGGGGGCAGGGTGGTTCTCGCATAATCGGGAGGGGTGACTTGGATCTCATACTTTTCGATCTTCGGCCTTGGATAGGCCTGCAGAGAATGCCACGGGGTTTCCGCGACCGATGCAACCAACCGGTAGGTTAGGGCAGGGCGATCGATTCGCCAGAGAGCCGCGTAGCGTCGCTGGAGCTGCTGCGTCTGGCCAGCCGCTTCCTTCCCGTCGGTATTCTTTAGAGGAATCGGCAAGCTTCCTGACTCGGAAGTCTGGCCAACCGACTTCCACTCCAGCACGATCGATTCGGGGGGCGATTCAGCGGAGTCTATCGGCATCGTCAACTCCACCTCGACCGGCATCAGTTCATCGATCGCGACGACACCGGAGTTGGGTTGAGGCTGAAGGATCTCCAGGGTCGCAAGGGAGGGGCGAGCCAGGTTGGCTGAGGGAAAGAGGATCCGCAGAAGGTGTTGGGGAAGCTGCAGGGACGGAATGGCGCAAAGGATGCCAAACAGAGTGACGGCTGCCAGGGTGGCATAGAGCCAGCGAGCAATCTGCTTCCAGGGAAAAACTGTTGCTGGAGAGACCTCCTGCAACTGCTGCGAAACCGACTGCAGGAGGTGGTCGCGGAGTTCGCGCGAGCCGTAGCGAGGATCGTCCGAGTCGACCGACAGTTCGACCGCCGAAAGCACGCGGTTTTTCAGGGAAGGGATTTTGGCTTCCACTGCATTTGCCGAATCTGTCCAGCTCCATCGACGAAACACAGGTGCGATCGCACCGACCGCAACGATCGCCAGCAGGGCATACACCCAGCCACTGATCTGCCAGCGGCCAGACTCAGAAAGAGGCATCCACAGATCGATCAGCGATGCCACCAGTAGCAGGAGGCAAGCGATCGCCAGGAAGATGGAAATGGATCGCACCAGCACCATCGACAATCGCCGCTGGCCCAGTTGCTGCAATCGCTGGGCCGCCGCCTGCGGCAGTCGATGGCCTCCCGTCCAAGGCATGCTCATATCAACCCCGCTTTCTTGCGGAACCACCATTCCGCAGCCAACAGTGCGATCAAGGGGATAAACCACCAATAACTTTGCCACAGTTGCCGATTATTTTCTACAAGCCGGCTGCTGCTTTCCAGCTCCATCCGTTCCCAAAGCCGCTCCGCCTGCTCCTCGGGAACATACAATCCCCCGGTGGCCTCGGCCAGCTGGCTCAAAAGACTTTCATTTCGATCCAGCCTCAGGGACTCCTCGGTCGGGGGCACCACCACATCGACGGTCGAAGTCACCTGCAGAGCTTCCTGGGAGAAACCAGGCGCTTCGATGCCGATCGTGAAGGATCCCTGCGGCAGGTTATCGAAACTGCCACGGAAGAGGCCGGGGTAGTCGGGATCAGCAAGCAGCGTTGTCGTGGCAATCGACTGGCCATCAACCCGAGCGATCGCCTGCAGGGAGTCTAGTTGAGCTGGCTGGCCGGCGGAATCCTTGACCAAGGCACGCACCGCGACGGCTTGACCACCATCGATCACTGCTGGCCCAGTGTCCAGGGAAGCGTATTGGCTTTGGACTGCAAACGGCAACCGCATCGCCCATCGGGCGACTTGGTTCCAGAATCGCTGATGGATCTCATCGGCCACTTCATAACGCCAACGCCAGGATTCGTCGGACGCCAAGTGCACCACTCGCCCCGCGCCGGCCAAGCGGGTCGACAGCAATGGTGCGGTGGTCCCCTCCCGTCGCAGCTCCAGGAGGACCTCCGAGCCGGGTGCGGCTTGGACAGCGATGGGGTGCATCAGGCCGGGAAGCCGTTGCCATGCATCGAGATTGGCCTCCGAGGCGCCATCGGCCAGTTGGAGTGCAGCCAGCGACTGGCCTGCTGTGGTGGGCTGCACCTTCCATGGCTGTGGCGAATCGGCAAAGGGTTCGGAAAGCCAGGTGACAGGGAGCAAGGGCTGAAGGGCCGCCAGTCGCGGGCTCCGCAACTGCTGTCGCTGCCCATCGATGGCGATCCAACCGGTCCCCCCTCGCTCAATGGCCGCCCGCAACTGGTCGACCGATTCGGCAGTGAACGCGACGGAATCCAACTCCCCGGTGATCACTAGATCGTAGCTGTTCCAGGCATCCTGATCGACCGGAAACGGCTTCGGCTCTGCCACCTGGGAGTACCACACGGGAGTTTCACCGGCCAACAACAGAAATGAGTCGACTTCCCATTGGGGATCACGCTCCAGAGCGTTGCGCAGATAGCGGGTTTCCCAGCGACTGCGGCTATCGAGCAGCAGGACGCGGCGCTGCCTCGCTTCGATTCCGATCGTCCATCGCTTCTGTTTGGCCGGATCTTCCGATACGCTCCCTCCCTGAATGATCTGGGCTCGCAACGACACGGCCAATCTCTGCAGCTGGAGGTTGCTATCGGCTGCTGCCAGTCGGTCTTCGACCAGCGCTTCGGTCGCGATCGAAAAAGGAATCTCGCGCAAGCCACTTCCGTCGCTTGCAAGCGACTGGGTCCAAAGAACATCCTGCCCGTCGACGACTTGCAGTTGGAAGGGCTGGCCTGGATCGAGTCGATCGATCAGCTGCAAGGTTCCCTGAAGCAGATCGCTGCGATCGATCTGCCTGGGGGATTCAACCGACAGGAGGGCAAGCGTTTTGGGAGGTCTTGCTGTCCCCATGCCAAGGATCCAGACTGGGGAAAGATCGGAGCGCCACTGAGCGGCTAGGTCGACAGGGGAGGGCCCCAAATTGTGCTGACCATCGGTCATCAGCAGCAGTGGTTGACGCACTGATTTCGCCTGCGCATCAGGATTCGAAGGCCAGCGGCTGCGCGCCACCAGCAAGGGAGATCCAAGCGACGTTGCCTGCCCCCATGGGTTCGGGGTCCAAGTGCTGTCCGGCTTGGCAGGATGATCCTTATCCTGAAGAGTACTTCGCCAGAGCAAAGTTGGCTGGTCGGAATCAAACCGATGGACGAGCACATCTCCCTGATTGCTCCACTGCTCCAACTTGGGGACATCCCCTCCAGCGATCCGATCGATAGCGCGCTGGTAACGCGTGGTGGTTGGGATGGAAGCCCCCAATCGATCGTCCTGATCGGTCTGCTGCATGCTGGATGAGCCATCGATCCAGATATGGAGTTGGCTGGGATCCCCTTCGTAGAACCGAGTCCTCAGCGACGGTTCCAGCAGCATCGCCATCGCGATCGCCGCTGCACGCAGGGTCGGAAGCAGCCATCGATAGGGATGGCTGCAGGATTTCGATTCTCGCCAGTACAGCCACCACGCCACAGCTGCCATCGCGGTGATCAGCAACAGCACCAGCAGCGGCGGATACGGGCCGGGAAATCGCAGTTCCGTCATCGACCACCTCCTGTCAATCGCTTTTCGATCAGCAGTTCACCGAAGAGCGCCAGGACGAGAAGCGCCAACAGCCAGCGCCAGATTTCCTTGGTGGCATGCTTTTGGGAATGCGACTGAAGAAAACTTTCGGCATCGACGTGTACGGTAGCACCCAGTTGACTGGCCAGCTGCGAAATCTCGTCTGGAGACATCGGATCGATTTCCGATTCCCTCCTTGCTTGTGCGGCAGGTCGTGGCGTCGCAAGCGCGGCGTCCCATAGCAATAGGCGTTGGATCAGCGGCACAAATGCGGGTCGCACCGGAAGATCGCTCGACGCCTCATTGGCGCCGATGGCCCATTGCAGGACTACCCCTTTGCCCCACGACTGAACCGCTAGCAGAGGCTGTCCGTCGGCCAGTTTTAACAGAACTGAACCGGGACTGTTGGACGGCGTGGAGTTGGCTGTAGGAGGATCGCCAGCAGGGGAATTCGGAGTGGCTGAGGAAGGGTCGTTCCAAGGAAGCAATGGACGCAAGGCGCGGATGGTCGATTGATCCAATCGCCCCTGCTGGGGCTGATTGAAGAACGTCAGCGATGGATCCGAATAGGGAGCGGGTGCAATCGTCAGCAGTTGCTCCTGGGGGTTTGCCGAATCTCTGGAAAGCGTCTTCCAATCGCCGTACTTCATCGGCAGAAGCGGGGCAGGGCTGCCAACGCCAAAGAATTGGTGGTACCAACCGATGTCGATCTGGGGCCCACCGAAGACACAGAGTCTTGCCCCCTCCTCGACTCGCCCTCGAATCGCTTCGACCAGATTGTCTGGCAGCCTAGCGATGTTGGCCAGCACCAACACGTCGGCAACTCGAATCACCTCCTGCGTCAGCCTGTCGGGGCTGGTTCGCACTAGATTGACTGCCGGTGACTGGCGATCGGCTTGGTCGCCCAAGGTGGCTTCGAGCGCCAGCTTGAGAAATCCGGTTTCGGAATCCAGCAGACGCTGCTGAGGGTTGGGATCGACCAGCAGGATCCGGCGGGTGGGAAGGACTTCGATCGAAAGTTCGTCCAGATCGTCCTGATCGATGGTCGATGGATCTTCGACAGAGACACCGACGGTGTGAGCTCCCTCGCGATCGATAGCGATGGCGAAAGCTAGTTGCGCCGAGGAGCGTGCGGCGACGTCGATACGTTTGGTGGCTATCTCCATGCCATCCAACTGAAGTCGCACTGGGACCTCAGTGGCAGGTTGAGCCGATTGGTTGGCAACGGTGACGCGAAGTTCCAGAGGTTCCCCAAGCAGGGAAACTTCGGTCGATGCGGTGTCGAACATCACCTGAAGATTGGCGACGGGAGTCGAAGTCGCTAGCGGGATCCAGTGGAATTCAGGTGGCACCACCATCGACTCCGCGCGCTTGCGGATGGCTGCCATCGATTCGCTTCCGGTAGCCTGCCAGTCCTGCCTCTGAAAATCGCTCCAGATCACCACGCGACGGACCGGCTGCGAGGACTTTTCGAGCCGATCAAGGGACTGCTGCATCGCGGCGACCGGATCGATGGGGCCTTGATCGGGCGCCATGCGCTGTACCTGGCCCACGATGGGACGCGGGTCGGTGTGGGATGCCAGGGTCTGAGGCTCGGCCGACGAGCGTAGGGGAAGAAGATGACGATGATCGGATCGACCGAGACCTTCAGCCACCTGCTTCACCGACCGCTCGGCGAACTGCCATAGAGTCTCCGGTACAGCGGGATCGGTCGATCCAGCCGCTGGGGCCTGCATCGAGTAACTGTCGTCGATCAGAAACGCCGTCGCGGACGGGCTGCCGGAGGAGGATAATTGGAAACGGTCGAGGATGGGGCGAGCCATCGCGAGGGCAAGCAGAATCGGGATAGCGCATCGAACCAACAGCAGGAGCAGCGCTTGCCACTGGATCTTCTTAGCATTTTGGAGCGCCACCGACTCCAGCAGATGCATCGCACCCCAATCGACCGTCTGAAATCGGGATCGATTCAGCAAATGGATCACCAGAGGGACCAGAAAGGCCAAGGCTCCTAGGAGCAGAGCGGCATTCAGAAATCCCATCATGCGCCTCCCCGCTCTGCCAGGAATTTCGCCAAAACATCCGAAGGCGTCTCCTGTGTGGTGCAGGGGACTAGTGCCACGCGCTGGCTCTTGCAACCTTGCTCCAATTGGGATCGGAAGTCGCTCAGATTCTTCTGGTACTGGGCTCGAAAGGCGAGGGGATCAACGATCCGCTCCCGCTGAGGAGATTCCAGCGATCGAAAACGGGTCCGCGTCGAAAATGGGAAATCGAGTTCGTCCGGGTGCCAAACTTGAAAAAAGACCACTTCATGAGGAAGTTGTCGGACCATGGACAAAGCCCGCAGAAGAGCGTCGACCTGATCGAAACCATCCGAGATGAGAAAGACGACGCCGCGACGACCCAGCTTCGGGAGTGTCGATTCGATGACCGAAGCGAGCGATGTTTCTCCACCACAGCGAGAGGTTGCCAAAAGCTCCATCAAGGCATGGAGATGCGCCGGGCGGCTGCGAGGTGGTAGATGCGTTTTGACGGAGGTGTCGAAGGTGGTCAGACCAACAGCATCGTGCTGCGAGGCAAACAGATAGCCCAGGCTGGCCGCCAGTCGGCAGGCGAATTCATGCTTGCTAGTCCCTTGTTGCCGAGCTCCTGAATAACCCATCGATCCGCTTTGGTCTAGAAGAAGCGAAGCTCGCAGATTGGTCTCTTCTTCGTACTGCCGAATGTACAACCGGTCGGTTTTGCCATAGAGCTTCCAGTCGATCGAACGCACCTCATCGCCTCGGACATAAGGGCGATGCTCTTTGAACTCAACACTGGTTCCCTTGAGCGGGGATGGATGGATGCCAAGATGCAATCCTTCCACCGCCGTGCGGGCGTGCCACTGAAGTTGCGAGAGGCGATCGCGGTCCTCTGGACTTAACGAACTGGCGCGTTCCAGCATGCCATGGATCTCTGAAGAAATGAGGTGGGAACAGCGACCATGCGGGAATCACGTCGATGAAGCGATTCCTGGTCGGGACGGGGTCAAGCCAGATATGGCTACAGCGATCTTGCGGCGGGAGCTGGCAGTTCCTGGATCGCTCGCGCCACCAGAGCATCTGGGGTGATCCCCTCAGCCTGAGCACGGAAGGTGGGAACCATGCGGTGTCGCAGCACCGGTGCTGCCAAATGCCGCACATCCTCTAGCGTCACATGCGTGCGGCCTTCCAGAAGTGCCCGAGCCTTAGCCCCCAAAACCATCTGCTGACCAGCTCGCGGGCCAGGCCCCCACTCCACTTGCTCCTTCACCCAGCTCAAACGCGTCTCCTCGCGAGGACGCAACGATCGCACCAGTTCCAATACATACTGCTTGACATGTTCTGGCAACGGAACCCGACGCACCGTCTCCTGAAATCGCACGATCTCCTCGCCACCAACCACCGGCTGCGGCTTGCCCTGGAAGGATGTCGTCGTTCGATCGATGATCTCCGACTCCTCCTGGCGATTGGGGTAATCGACCATGACTTGGAAAAGGAAACGGTCGCGCTGCGCTTCTGGAAGCGGATAAGTTCCTTCCTGTTCGATCGGGTTCTGCGTCGCCAAAACGAAAAACGGCTCGGCCAGTTGGTACGTCTTGCCACCCACCGTCACGGAGTGCTCTTGCATCGCTTCCAGGAGTGCCGCCTGCGTCTTGGGAGGTGTGCGGTTGATTTCGTCAGCCAAAAGCATCTGAGTGAATATTGGACCCTTTTCAAAAACCAGATTCCGATGCCCCGTGTCCGGCGACTCTTGAATCAAGTCGGTACCGGTGATGTCGGCAGGCATCAAGTCTGGAGTGAATTGAATCCGATGGAAGCTCAGGTGCATCGCGTCGGCTAGTGACCGGACCATCAACGTCTTGGCCAGTCCCGGTACCCCCTGCAGCAAGCAATGCCCCCGCGCTAAAATCGCGATCAGCAACTGCTGAATCACCTCATCCTGACCCACGATCGTCTTGGCCACCTCATGACGAATCTTTCGGCATGCTTCCATCAGTTCCTGGGCACGCTCAGTGTCCGAAAACGAAGGGTGAGAGGCTAGGTCGCTCAAGCTGGTTCTCCTTCAAGGCAAGCGGTAGGGGCGGGAATGATCAGGGAGGCAGGCTTTGTCGGTAGGGCAGGTAGATCGCGAAATCTCCCTGTGGCATGCATTGGTTCGCACCCAGGCGGAAAAACTCTTTGCATTGCCTGCCGGCCTCTTCACCGGTCATCAGTCCAAGAGTTAGCGACCGACGCATCTTTTCGAAAGTAGCATCGGTGGCGGGGGTTTGAAAGCTTTTTCGGGAGGGATTCCTCAGAGACTATCCCCTTAGGTGAGTTTGTTCGAGGTCCACATCGAACTCACTTGATGCTTCCGAACGCATCCACCAGTAGCTTCCCTAGTTTGTCGCCAACCTCCCTTTCCACCAACTCGATCACAGATTCCCGCAGTCCGCTGCATCTCTAGGCAGACCGAATGTTCAGCTCGCTCCCCTTCCTTTTTGCTATCGATCTCCGTCCACCTCCAATCGGTGCCACCCACCTTTTAGCATTGGTGCTCTGGGGGTTCTGGGGTGTTTTGTTCGGTGCCACCCACCTTTTTTCTTGGAGTTTTGGGGGCTTCGGTAAGCTTGGGGGTTTGTGATCGAGTTGGTGAAAAGCGAAGTTGGCGACAACCTCCGGGA